>NZ_JBHFNP010000093.1:0-30837 GCF_041929235.1 Microseira sp. BLCC-F43 | reverse complement strand
AATTGCCTAAAGAAGCGGAGTTCTCTTGGTCTGACATTCCCTCCAAGGGCAGGAGTCCTGGTTCCCAAGACCCATACTTTTTCTTGACAACTGTACCTTTTAACTTGGTTTTTGCTTATGGCAGGGAGTGTCAAGATGATTCAATGATACCACAAGCGATTTGCTCGTTTCGTCGTTGCAGATTTCCCTTGCCTGATTCGATTCGGCATCGGTACTCCTGCACTCCAAAGGAACGCTCGCATTCATCTCAACACGCTCCGCTGCACGTACAGTGTGAGGCTACGGCACGTTTGAGCTAATGGAGCCAAACTCACTGTTACCCAGGCTTCTACCTTCGGGAACAATTCTGCCATCGGCGGCACCGGCGCAAACAACGGTCAGGGGCGAGGCGGAGCCGTTTTTGTTCAAGAGGGGGGGACTTTTTCCCCCGATGGAACGACCAGGTATTTTGACAACACCGCCAGCACCGCAAATCCCCTGAGCAATCAGTATCCGGTCAAGATTAACCGACGCGATGGGGAAATTACCCTTGATGCCTTCATTGGGGTGGGGCGCGGTGCAAATCCATCCCCAGAAGTGCGGGAAACCTTTGACGAACTGGTGTTTACTGGATCTGGTCTGATTCCCCGCAATCTTTTGTTGACTCAAACGGGGAACGACCTTGTTGTCAGTTTTGCCGGTGTAGACGACACAAAAGTCATCCTCAAAAACTTTGCTCTGGAAAATCTGGATAACTTGCCGATTCCCGGTGGTTTGCACGGTCAAATTGGCAATATCTTGTTTGATGGCGATACTACCTCGAAAGACAGTTTTGATGTGTTCGATGCCGACTCTACCCGCCACCAAACTTTTAACCGCAACACCGTAACTTTCCTCAATGAACTTAACAACAATGTACTAGGCTTCCGCAATTCCGATGATGTCATTAACAGTCAGGGAGGAAATGATTTTATCGCTGGTTTGAGTGGCAACGATCTTTTGCGCGGTGGCGATGGTAACGATACTTTAGACGGTGGAATTGGTGCTGATACCCTCACAGGAGGTCGAGGAAACGATGTTCTCAACTTGGGTCGGGATAGAGATGTGGATACGGTTTTGTATTATAACGGGGACGGTAGCGACAGGGTAAACCGCTTTTTACGCGGTGGGGGTGGCGATTTAATTGGGTTGATTGATATTGCCAATATTGATGTAGTAGTTAATCGCAATGGCACCGAGTTTCGCTTAGGTGATGGGGTGGCTGGAAATCAGGGATTTGGTGCGGGTGAGTTGTTAGTTAAGTTGAATGGAACGACTGGATTTACGGCTGATAATATTAGTTTGAATTTGGCGGCTAATAATACAGCACAGTTCTCGTTTGTGTAGGCAAGTTGTTTTGGGGTGTGCGTTCGCGAAGCGAAGGGAGGCATAGCGCATATATCTGCCCAGAAACCCGGTTTTTTCAAAAAACCGGGTTTCTTGTGCGAGAAGGGTGAATTGCAATGCGATCGCAAATATTCGCGCTCGCAGTTTTGACTCAATTCCACAGTGCCAGAGAGCGGAACTTGCGTCGTATACGATGGATGTGTTAGCCCAGCGGCACACAGTGCGGGTCAACACTGGCGCAATCAGTCAGAACTCAAACCTTCAAGCTCAGAACTCAAACCTTCAAGCTCAGAACTCAAACCTTCAAGTTCAGAACTAAAACCTTCAAGTTCAGAACTCAAACCTTCAAGTTCAGAACTAAAACCTTCAAGCTCAGAACTAAAACCTTCAAGCTCAGAACTAAAACCTTCAAGCTCAGAACTAAAACCTTCAAGCTCAGAACTAAAACCTTCTCACTTAGATCCAGAACGTTCTCACTTAGAACTAGAACGTTCGAGCTACGAGCAACAATATTGCAGATAGGCGCAATCAAAGGAAAAAATAGTGAGTGCTGAGTCTGCTCAAGACACTCAGCACTCAGCACTAAACCTCAACAATCTGTAGCGCTATTCTTTAAAGTTGGTATCAGCTTCTAGGCAATAGCAACTTCGCTAATGCTCTCGCGCTCTCCTGCGGTGCATTAAAGTTGAATGTCCATATCATATAATGTCCCTTGGCAAAGGTTGTGTAACTGCTAATAGCTAATCGCTAATGGCTGATATCTGGCAATTGACAATTAGCAAGCGAGCAATTAGCAATTAGCCATCCATACACTACCGATACCTAAGGAGATGATATCACTCATTAACCGAGTCCCCTCACCTTGAGCGCGACAGTAAGCAATTGCTTCATAATGAGGTTCTTCTTGTTCTCCCTGGTAGGAAAGAATACTACTCTTTGACGCAATCGATCGTGTAGCGCTTGCCCGATGAACTTTCCTCAATCCGCAGCGCGTGGATTTCAGTCTCGAAACCGGGGAACTGTCGGTCAAATTCCCGTGTGAACCTGAGATACTCGATAATCGATCGGCTTTGAGGGATGAAGCGTTCTCCAGGCATGATGACAGGGATGCCTGGAGGAGTAGGAGCGACCATGCTGGCAGCGATTCGACCGATCGCCTCCTCAATGTCTACCCGCTCAACATCACCTTGTACCAAGGCTTTGTAGGCATCGGCTGGACGCATCGCCGGTTCGGGCAGCGTGAGATACATATCATGAATCGCTGGCAATATATAGCGGTTTGCACTCGGATGAGGTACACCGCCTTTTGTGTAGCGGCACCCTTAAGGGTGCCGCTACACAAAAGGTGCCACAAGGCTGTACCTCACTCGCTGGCAATCCGCTGTATTGTTGGCACGGTAGCACACGTGGATTGCAGTGCAGAGGTCGCGCAGACCCATTTGCCGTCCGGCATAGTGTGGCGCAACGCTTTTGAGTGCGATATCGAGGGGCGCGTTGGTATCGTAGAGACGCTTGAACTTGATCAGACACCATGCATAACGCATGAAGCATCCATGAAGGCTCTGTTGGCAACCTTCAACTTCTTCGATCAACATCTCCTTCATCGCCAAGGTCAGCATTCGATTCCTCCCGAAGATCCACCATGTATACCTTCTGCAAACCTTCCATAGTCCGCTACAGGAAAAAATTTCTGGTATGTTAATTTGTGTCGCTCAATTAAATAGGATTTTTCCAAGTATGAAACGATGAATTCAAGTTGCTAAGGTGCTTCCTCCTCGCAAAACAGTTCAACCGGATCTGACATTATTTATGCAACAAGCATTGATTATGAAGCATTGGAAATGGTTCAAAGGGTTGGTGGCGATCGCCGCAATTGTACTCATCTTTTCTACCCAGATGAGTCGGATCGCCCTTGCCGCTAGCAAACCCGCCGCTCCTGACACGATAGCAGCTAATGAGAAAGTTCTGGAAAATCTACCCTTTGCAAACACAGAAGATTTTGAACTTGCCACCAAAGGGTTTATCGATAAACTTCCAGACCCGGTGTTGATTCCTCACAATAGCATCCCCAATTTTAATGCTTGGGATTTGGAACAGTATAAATTTCTTTTGGAAAAAGAAGGCGTTCGCGCCAGCGTTCCCATCTGCGATCAACAATCATGCGATCTAACAAAATTACCGGAAGCTCCACCAACTGTCAACCCTAGCCTATGGCGTATCTCGCAGCTCAATATGCAGCATGGGTTGTACAAAGTTGTCCCGGGAATTTATCAAATTCGCGGCTATGACCTAGCAGAGATGACCCTAGTTGAAGGAAATACAGGTTGGATCGTTATCGACCCCCTCACCTCCAACGAAACCGCCAAAGCAGCCTTGGATCTGGCAAACGCCAACATTGCCAATCCCCAGATGGAGTTGCTCAAACACCCCAATCAAACAAGGCCGTTACCAGTCTCTGCTATCATTTATACCCACAGCCACGTCGATCACTATGCTGGGGTCAAAGGCATTGTTGACCCTGCCCAGGTCTATTCTGAAACAAACTCCGAAGGCATTCGCATTTATGCTCCCGAAGGCTTTTTAGAAGAAGCAGTCAGCGAAAACGTTTTGGCTGGCAACGTGATGAGCCGTCGTGCTAGCTATATGTACGGCAACCTCATCCCAAAAAACGCAACAGGTCAGGTTGATGGCGGTTTGGGCAAAACTACCTCTGCTGGTACGGTGTCATTGATTGCCCCCACAGATATCATTACCTTTGACACCCAAAATCCCGTTGTCGTTGATGGAGTACAAATCAAATTTCAGAACGTACCCGGTTCTGAAGCTCCAGCTGAAATGCTGTTCTATTTCCCGGATTTTAAAGCCCTCTGTGTCTCTGAGGACGCAACCCACACCATGCACAACCTCTATACTTTGCGCGGGGCTAAAGTGCGAGATGCGATCGGTTGGGCAAAATATCTCAACGAGACAATCAACCTGTTTGGGGAAGATGTACAAGTTGTTTTTGCCAGTCACCATTGGCCAACTTGGGATAAACCAGACACTACTGAGAACGAAGTAGTGGAGTACCTGAAAAAGCAACGGGATTTGTATAAGTACATCCACGACCAAACCCTGCGTCTAGCCAATAAAGGCTATACCATGTTAGAAATTGCCGAGATGTTGGAGTTGCCAGAATCCTTATCCACGGAATGGTACAACCGTGGTTACTACGGCACTCTCAACCACAACATTAAAGCAGTCTACCAGCGCTATCTGGGTTGGTTTGATGGCAACCCCGCTCACCTGTATTCTCTCCCTCCGGAACAGGCGGGTGAGAAGTATGTCGAATACATGGGTGGAGCCAGGGCTACTATTGAGAAAGCGAAAATAGATTTCGCGAATGGCCAATACCGTTGGGTGGCTCAAGTGATGAGCGATGTGGTTTTCGGAACTTGCAAAAACACACTTCCACCTTATGAAGATCCAAGGTTCTCTAATCTCACCCAAAACTGTTTCGATGCAACCCAACTTGAAGCGGATGCATTAGAACAACTCGGCTATCAAGCAGAGTCCGGTCCGTGGCGCAATTTCTTCTTGACTGGCGCTCTTGAGCTACGAAATGGTGTGGACGATAGTCTACCCACTCCCGGTACTGGCAGCTCGGATACGATCAGTGCGATGACCTCGGATTTGCTCTTTGACAAAATGGCCATCCAGCTCAAGGGTCTGGAGGCGGGAGAGGCACAATTCAAGTACATCTTCCGTATAAAATTCCCCGACATTAAAGAGAGTTATTTGCTCTCGGTTGAGAATGGCGTGCTAAATTACACTAAGGATGGTGCGCGGAATTACCTTCAGGAGCCAATCATCGCCGAGACCACGATCGCGGTTAACCGTGAGGACTTCAACCTTGTTATCCAAGGAAAGAAAGAATGGAACGAGGTCACCGAAATTGAGGGGGATGTCGAGAAGTTCAAGGAATTCCTCACATTTCTAGACAAAAAAGAAGACGTTCCGTTCTGGTTCAACATTGTCCTTCCCTAAATCGCATTAAGTTGCCAGGGGTTACACCTCCAGGCTAAAAGCTAAAGTCGTCTAAAAACGACTGGAAAAGATTTTTACAGCAGTTTCTAATATCATGTCCAATAGCAACGGTTGTGTAACTGCTAATAGCTAATAGCTAATCGCTAATGGCTGCTCTGGAGGCAATTGACAAGCGAGCAATTAGCAAGCGAGCAATTAGCCATCCATACACTACCGATACGTAAGGACATGATATAACTCTGTGCAGTACAGTTTTTTAAACAGAAGGATTCTCTGAATGACTTATTCTTGGCATTATTGCGATTCACCCAACTGTATTGGTTGGGGACAAATGGACAACCAGCAACGCTTTCGGTTAACTGTAATGCTGGTGGCAATTTTGCTCTTTGCGATTGTGGAATGGTTAGCAGGGTATTTAAGCCATAGCCTTGCGTTGCGAGCGGATGCTTGGCACATGGTGGCGGATGGGGGCGCAATTTTACTGGCGTTGAGTGCCAGTTGGCTAACTCGCTGGACTATTAACCGCCGATGGTCAAGACAGCCTCGCCCAGATGCGATCGCCGCCTTCTTAAATAGTGTAGGATTGCTGTTGATGGCAGGATTAATTGCCTGGGAAGCGATTGGACATCTGACTTTGCCCCCGCAGCAAATCCTCAGCCAACCGATGCTTATTGCGGCAACAATTGGTCTGGTAATTAATATTATTGGTATTGCTTTACTGCATAAAGATAGTCAAGGAAATCTGAATGTGCGGGGGGCTTTTTTACATATATTGGCAGATTTGGCGAGTTCTGTGGGAGTAATGCTCGGCGCGATCTCCATTTATGCCTTTCAGTGCTTTTGGTTAGACGGCATAATTAGTTTGCTGATTGCCTTATTTATTGCCGGAAGTTCCTTACCTTTGATGCGTTCAAGCTGGCAGCAACTGGGCAAAAATTCACCCGATGTAAACGAATTAACCCTGCTAGAGATTGGTAAAACTAATCTCAGAGATTTGATTGTTCGCCAATCTGATTAAATCTCCATTCCAGACTTATATCAAATCCGGTTGCATCGGAATAATTAGTTTTATTGCCAATCGCTAATTGCTAATTGCTAATTGCTAATTTTCCATACAGGTCGTAATTACGATGTAACGGTAAACGATATTAATTGAACAGAAAAATCAGTCCTCTATTATACTTGGAATCCTATAATGAAAATTCTTATCCCCTACCACCTAATACCTACAAACTTTGCTATACCGCTTCATCCTGAACTGGTAGGGTAAAATAAAAAGTGCTTCCTGCTCCCAGCAAACTCTCTGCCCAAATCTGTCTCTGGTGCTGTTGCACATTGATAACTAGAAACCTGCTTGGCACTCGCCCATATTTCGGCTGATTTGTCAACTGGTTCTACTGAATCGGCGCTCTAGTCCACTTAGACTAGAGCGCCGGGTGAATCTCCCGAATTCAATTGGCGAGAGTGTCAAATATCAGACAAGCAATACATTCCGCAGAACCAAGACAAAATGACATTTTGTGGAAAAAAATTAATATAAGATGAACAAAATTTATGATACATGATATTGTAGATTTTTGTTGTTAACAATTAAACAGGATATGCAAAAGCATGAAACGATGGATTCGACTGGCTAGGGTTATAGTATTTGCGTTCTTAGTGTTCTGTATCTCGATGCCGGGAGTAGCCCTAAGCGCAGAGATTGACCTGCCAACTAATCAAACTGAAACAAGTTTGCCAACTGACTACGATCCACTGCCAGACCGCAAGGTTAAGCTTGACGATGGGACTGGCTGGGTCGATATCACTTACTCGACATTGCCAGGATATCGACCCCTACGCCTCGACCTCTAAGGAGACTATAGTGTCGGGGATGTGCAAGACCTGAGTTTAAAACCTCCACGCCCCTTGGTCGTTTTCGTCCACGGTGGCGGATGGAGGAATGGACAAAAGCGAGGAACTTCGGAATTCACCGATTTTCCGGGTGTGCTGGCTTTTCTGGCTAAATCAGGCTACGTTGTCGCCTCGCTGGAATATCGCTTGAGTGGCGAGGAACCCTTCCCAGGGGCTGTTAAGGATGTGAAGGCGGCAATCCGCTTCCTGCGTGCTAACGCTGTTAAATTTGGCATCGATAAGAACAAGGTTGCGCTCTGGGGGGCATCTGCTGGCGCTAACTTGGCATCACTTGCTAGCCTTTCCTGCAATGTTAAGTGGTTCGATCCGATCGATCCGAAAGGCATCTACAAAGATGAGTCCGATTGCGTCCAGGGTTTTGTCGGTTGGTATGGTCCCTACGACCTCGTCCAACTTTTTGGAGATGCAACAATATTTGAAAAACAGCTCACAGAGCCACAAAATAAAGACGATGCGCTAAAAAATCCAGAAGCTGTTGGAACAGTAGCCTTTTTGAGATGCGCTCTTGACGGGATATGTCCCCATGAGAACCTCACACAAGCCAGTCCAGTAAAATATGTTGACCCGAAAGCTGAAGAGTATAAGGATCCACCAATGCTCTTGATCCACGGAAACGCAGATACCGCCGTACCCTACCAACAGTCTGTGGCTCTAGTAGAGAAAGTCAAGAAGGTACATCCGCAGGACCCGGATAAGTGGGTCAAACTACTGACGATTGAAGGTGTCGATCGCGGTTTCAGGAAAAAAACTGCTGAAAATAAACTTGATCCATGTGTAACGCACCAAGCATTAATGCTGGCACTGACGGAAACGTTCAACTTCTTCAATAAACATCTCCTTGATCCCACAGAAGACAGCAGTTGGACTTTTACCCAAGATCCGCAATGTGAGATTGGTTACCACTTCTGACCGCGCCCTATCCCTGTAGGACAAAATTTCTGATTCTCTTAATCTGAAGTTGCCCCTGCGGGCAACTTCAAAAACGGCACTCTCTCAAACTCATTTGACTGGGGAACGTATCAAGAAATCCCTGTCAGATCTGGTTCACGATCGCAAGTCTGTTATTGTCATACACCGAGATTTGAGCGGTGCCTTTTTAAGTAGTCACGTCTATGACGATTAGTTGTTATTGCAGAATGCTCAATTAGACAGGACTTACGCAAAGAAACTTTGGTGATACGAGAAATCGTTGGTTTGGCAACCATAGATCAACAAAGAAACCGGGTTTCTGGCAACGCCCTTGCGTAAGTCCCGCTCAAAAATCAGCTTGCTCGTGTAAGCGCGTCTGGAGGGGCTATCGCATTTGCGCTTAAAGATTATGCAACTAACCGAAAAGTTATTTACGCAAATGCGAACGCCCGTACAGCTGAGTCATAGCGAGTGCCCTTGCTGATTCGTAGCTACATAGAAAAGTCTAGCCAGATAGTTTTCTTAGGGACGGACGAAAAGCTAGATTAATGGTTCTAAGGAATCTCCCGGTTTGAGCGTAGCGGCATCGGGAGAAGTTTCAATCTCTGCCCAAATCTGTCTCTGGTGCTGTTGAACCTATTGTTTAAAAAAAATAATATCAGATGAACAAAATTTATGATAATAGTATATTTTTTGTTAATAATTAAACAGGATATGCTAAATGATGAAACAATGGATTCGACCCGCTATGGTTATGCTAGTTGGGTTGTTACTGTTCGGTCTCTCGATGCCGGGAGTAGCCCTAAGTGCAGAAACTGACCTGCCAATTCCTATACCCCAAAATGGTTATCAGCCAATTAATTGCGCTCGAGAAAATGTGGAATTACCAATTCCTCCACGGGAAAGCCAATATCAAATTGAATTCCCAACCAGTAACAAAATGCCAAGTGCTTGCGATCCACTGCAACCTCGCATAGTCGAGCTGGATGATGCTACTGTCTACGGCGATATGACCTACACGACACTGTAAGGCTTTCGACCCCTACGCCTCGATCTCTACAAAGGCCGAGATATTGACAGTACTATAGCTCCACCATACCCCTTGGTTGTTTTCGTCCACGGTGGCGCATGGACGAATGGAAATACGCGACGCGCTGGTCAATGATTCGATTTTCCGAGTGTGTTGGCTGCTCTGGCTAAATCTGGCTACGTTGTCGCCTCCCTGGAATATGGCTTGAGCGGCGAAAACCCGTTCCCAGCCGCAATTAAGGATGTGAATGAGGCAATCCGCTTCCTGCGTGCTAACGCTGATAAATTTGGTATCGATCCGAATAGAGTTGCGCTCTGGGGGGCATCTGCTGGCGCTAACTTGGCATCACTTGCTAGCGTTTCCTGCGATATTGGGTTGTTCAAGCCGGAAGATCCGAATGGGATCAAGAATGTCGATGATTGCGTCGAGGGCTTTGTCGGTTGGTATATGGTCTGCCATAGCCCCCCTAAAGGACAAAATTTCTGATCTGTGAATCTGAAGTTGCCCCCCAAGGGTAACTTCAGCGATCTACAACCTTGGCTATATCGTTTCATCCTGAACTGGTAGGGTGAATAAAAGGTGCTTTTCCTACTCCCAACACACTCTCTGCCTAAATCTGTCCTTGGTGCTGTTGCACAATGCTCTGGCAAATGGCTTGTCCTAACCCCGTTCCTCCCTTGCGTCGAGAAGCCTGCACATTCACCTGCCCAAATCGACCAAAAAAAATAGTTTCGAGTTTATCGGCAGGAATCCCAGGTCCTCGATCCTGAATCGAGAAGAGAATATAGGGTAGTGGCGTATGGGGTAATGGGGCGATCCTCTGCCTGACATCCTGACTCGCTTCGACCATCTTTGCCCTTACCGACACTGTACTGCCAGCAGGCGAAAATTTGATGGCATTGCTCAACAGGTTTGTTAATGTTTGCACGATCGCATCCGGTGCAGCCAGTACCCAGACGGGAAACGGCGTCCAATCCAGATAGATATGGTCTGCATCGGCGAGAGGCTGATCGGCTTCAACTGCCTGCTGGATCAGATCCGTCACCTCACATGATTCCATCACCAGCTCGGTTTTTCGAGATTCTAACCGCTCCAGATCGAGGATGTCATTGACCAATCGTACCAGTAGATCGCTATGATTAAGGGCGATTTGAATTAGATGGTTAAACCGTTCGGAATTGTTGCTATAAAGTGCCGATTCCAAGATGCCGAGATCGCCGTGAATGGCAGTCAGCGGGGTTCGTAGTTCATGACTAACAATCGAGATAAATTCATCTTTCATCTGAGGGATGGCATAGCGATCGCTAATGTCTTGAATTTGGGCTATGAAGTAGATAGGTTCTTCCCGGCGATCTCGGACAAGCGATACATTCAGCAGCATCCAAACCGCATGACCACGTTGATGGAAATACCGCTTCTGCACTTGGTAGGTGTGAATTTCACCGGACAGCACTTTTTTTTTGTACTTGCTCTAAATCAATTACCAGATCGTCGGGATGGGTAATTTCAAGAAAGGTTTTGGTCAGCAATTCTTCTTGACTGTAGCCAAGGATCTCACAAAGCGATCGATTGACGCGAATGAATTGACCCTCAGGCGCTACTAAGCTAATCGTCATTTAAATTGCATCACCGCGTCTCCCTGTCTGGTGCGTCCGGTGCGTCTTTGGGGCAATCTGCATTATGCAACTTGAAGGCACATCAGCTTAATGCCATGCCGATTGGGGCATCTTTTTGAAGAAACCGGGTTGCTTGTGGGTTTCTGGTGCCGCTTCGAGAAGGGCAATTGCAATGCGATCGCAAATATTCGCGATCGCACAAGCTCAGAACTCAAACTGCCAAGCTCAGAACTCAAACTGCCAAGCTCAGAACTCAAACTGCCAAGCTCAGAACTCAAACTGCCAAGCTCAGAACTCAAACTGCCAAGCTCAGAACTCAAACTGCCAAGCTCAGAACTAGAACTGCCAAGCTCAGAACTAGAACTGCCAAGCTCAGAACTAGAACGTTCGAGCTACGAGCAACAATATTGCACCTCATAAGTAGGTAGGCGCGATCAAACGAAAGATGGGCATTGCGTACCAAAAGGCTAAAAGGCTCAGGACTGACGCAAAGCCTCAAAATGTAGGGTGCGTTATCAGCGGTGTACGGCACCGCTACCGCTATATATGGAGTTGCTGCGTAAGTCCTGAGGCTACAACAAGTGAGCCAGCGATAGTTACAGGCGCCCACCCTACAAATATGTTCAGGACTTAGTTTTAGCGAGGCAGAGCCTCTAGAATTTCGTTCCCAGGTGGAACCTGGGAACGAGTGACCTGGAAGGTGACGCGGTAAAGTTAGGCTGCTTCGCAATACGAATCACTATAGGGATACAGATCGTCATGGGATTTGTTGACTGTAATAAAACACCGATGCTTTAGTAACTCTAATCGCTCGTGTAACTCAAGACCATCGTCTTCTTGGCTATTGCTTTGAGCTAAGTGTAAATTATTCTCACCATCAACATTATTCTCAGCTTAAACTCATTAACTTTTCTGTATTGACGGATGGATTGTTAAGTTATATAACAAGAAGAGTTACAACCGCGAGGCAATCGAGGGGTGCGCTACTATCACAAACGCTCGCTTTACATTCCACCCTATAGGAAATCACCCCAGCCATGTTGAACTTTTACCAACCCAATCGCCGCGCTATTCAAAAAGCTGTAGCAGCTTTAGCCGCTTACGGGATTGAACCATCGAGACAACAACGACTGGCAAACTTTTTACAAGAACAAGACAGCCGATGGCTCTATCATGCAAATCCCCGCGCGATCGCACAACGGTTAAACTTAACAGAAGCAGCAACTTTGCAACTTTTAGTAATGGCGCTTAAAGAAGGCATTGTTACCTTAAATTGGGAAATTCAATGTCCTAAATGCAACGGAATTGACTTTAGTCCCAAACATTTGAGCGATCTGGGAACTCAGCATTCTTGTCCGGCTTGTCGCCACGTGCATTTCACCGATGCGGACTCGCAAGTGCGAGTGACGTTCAGCATTGATGAAAGGTTGCGAAAATTACCAAAAAATGCTGATGATTTAGCCTTTCGATCCCAAATCGATCCTAGTTTTGGGGTTGTTTCCGGACATCGTTTATTAACAGTACAAACCTTTCGCGACTTGTTTCCCCGGGAAACAATTCCTCCGAATGAAAGTTTGTTGATTCGGCGAGTTGCGATTCTATTTACCGATTTGGCTGGTTCAACTGCACTTTATAGTCGCAATGGAGATGCGTTTGCTTATAGTTTAGTGCGCCAGCATTTTAATGTTTTATTTGAAATCGTAGCTCGGCACAATGGGGCTGTCGTGAAAACCATTGGCGACGCAATTATGGCAGCATTTACCATTGCGGCAGATGCGTTTGAAGCTGGGATCGCGATGCAAAAGCAAATGCAAGTTTTGAATCAGCAATTGCATCTTTTAGAACCCAATCAACTGATTCTCAAAGTCGGCATTGATGCGGGGCCTTGCATTAGCGTTACGCTGAACGAACGCCCCGATTACTTTGGGATGACGGTGAATACCGCCGCCAGAGTGCAAGGACTGAGCAAAGGTAATGATATTGTTGTGACCGATTCTGTGCTGACAGATCTCAAAGAGCAAGACAATTCCTGGGAGCAAAATGAAGTGCAGTTGAAAGGACTAGAAGCTCCGATTAGGGTTCATACTCTTCGATTGTTTCCGGAAAAATTTAGCGCGATCGCATAGGTAACCATTTTTTACCTTGCTCAAACTCTAAACTTATGGCGATCGCCTTATTCTTTCGGAACTTGTTGCTGCTTTAAATCAGCCCAAATATCGTCCAGACTCAAAGCATCTAACCACTGATAGCGATCCCTGGTGTAATCGCCTCCGCCTGTATCGAATTGCGATACATCCATTCTACTTGTGCTTTTTCTTCGTCAGAGAGTGCCATGCCTGTTGACCCAGAATTGGAGATCGCATTATCAACAATCCCGGTTTTGGTTCCGGCGATCTGCGATCGCAGCGGATTGCAGCCGTATGAGGTACACCTTCGAGTGCGGTGTGCGGCTTCCCCATCCTCCACTTAAGTCCACCAAGCAGCAAAAGTTAAGTTCCCTCGCGCCGCAAACTCCTTAACTTTTCTGTATCGACGACTCCTATGGCAAATCTTACAACTGAATTACAGCGATATCTTAAAACTTTCGGGGTTTGATTAAACACAGCGTTGGGCAACCAGCGACCAATTTTTATTAGTGCATCTACACATAAGTCATTAATTGAATTACAGGAAAAAATTGCAATGGTAACTGTAAATTTCGATGCAATCGACAATTTTAGGACACCAGTCTTCAAACAGTCTGGCTTAACCATTACGGGTTCTGCTGACGTGACAAACGATCGCGTTGGTTTGAGCGGAGTGGGCGTATTTGGAGGATGGCGAAATGACTTGATCGACGGCAGTGAGATTGCCTCCTTTTCTTTTGAGCGCGGCGCGGCTACGAACGTATCTTATGAAGTAGGATTGTCGGCAGAGACGGGCAGTAGCGTTAACGGCATTCCCGCAGAGGCAACCATCACCGCTCAGGGGGTTAGGGGTAATTTTCTAGGAATCCACAGAATTAGCGGTCGTGAAGTCAATGTTTCAGCTTTATTCAACAACGAACCTATTTCTGCTTTCCATATTCGTGGGAATGGAGATGTTTCTGGTTTCAATGTGCGATCGCTTACCTTTACTCCCGGTTTTAGCAACATCACAGTCGATCTTCTCGATGATGAAAACGATGGCGATTTCATTCCCGGCGATATATCGCTGCGAGAGGCGATTTTCGCCGCAGCTGATGGGGGAACTGTGAATTTTGACCCCAGTCTTACAGGCGGCGCGATTCCCGAAGGGATCGCTTCGCGAATCGCACTAACTCTAGGAGAAATAGCAATCGACAAAAACCTCACGATTAATGGTTTAGGCGCAAACAACCTCACCATCAGCGGCAGCAAGGAATCGAAAATATTTCGGATTGGCGGCAATACGCAAGTTAACATCAACGGGTTGACTCTTACCGATGGATTTAGTCAAGAAGATGGCGGCGCGATCGATAACCGGGGTATCCTCAATCTCAGCAACAGCACAATTCGCGACAGCATCGCCTCTGATGACGGCGGCGGCATTAACAATTTGGGGACATTGCGCCTCAATAACAGCACCCTCAGCAACAATATCGCCTCTGATGATGGCGGCGGGATTGGCAATTTCGGCGGTAGGGTGGAAGTAAATAACAGTACCTTTAGCAACAATGCTGCTGAAAGCGACGGCGGCGGTATTTTTAACTTTAACGGTACGGTACAACTGGTTAGTAGTACCCTCACCAACAACGCGGTAGATAAAGGAAATGGCGGAGGTATTCGCAACTTCCAAGGCACAACGTCAGTTAACAATACGATTATTGCCGGTAACTTTGATAGCGGAGAAGAAAGTCCCGATGTGGATGGACGCTTTACGAGTAATGGTTTTAATTTAATTGGAATTGTTAATGGCAGCACGGGATTTAGCAATGGCGTGAATCGGGATATCGTCGGTACTAGCACCACTCCCATCGATCCGCGCTTGACTCCCCTGCAAAATAACGGTGGTTCTACTTTCACTCATGCCTTGCTTCCTGGCAGTCGGGCGATCGATAATGGCAATTCCAATACCACCGGAATCGACCAACGCGGTGCCTCTCGCCCCCAAGGTTTTGCTGTGGATATTGGGGCAGTGGAAGCTGAATTTCAATTGCGCGATCGCTTGACGGTAGACACGCTAATTGATGAATTTGATGGCGATTTAGCCCCTGGAGATGTGTCTCTGCGCGAGGCAATTTTTGCTACTGCGGCGGGAGGAACCATTGACTTTGACTCTAGCTTAACGGGGGGAACAATTCGTCTGAAACTCGGCGAATTGGCGCTCGCCAGAAACCTAAATATTCAAGGATTGGGCGCAAATAATCTGACGATTAGCGGTAACAATACTTCCCACATTTTCAACGTCGATGATGGCAATAGCAATACTGCGATCAATTTGATTGTCGATGGAATTACCCTAACCGAAGGTGCGACAAATGACAACGGCGGCGCAATTTATAACCGCGAAAATCTGACTCTTCTCAACAGCATTATTACCACCAACACCGCAAATTTCGGAGGTGGCATCTTCAATCTGGGTACTGCCACAGTCCGCAACAGCACAATCGATAGCAACACTGCCAACAGTCACGGTGGTGGGATTTTAAACCGAGGAAATTTGAATGTCGATCGCAGCACGATCTTTGGCAATTTAGCCTTAGTTGAAGGAGGTGGTATTAACAACGATGGCGGCACGCTAACCGTAACTAATAGCACCATCAACAGCAATCTTGGTCAAACCTACAGCGGTGCAATTGACAACGATCGCGGCACTGCAACTATCATCAACAGTACCATCAGCGACAACTTTGCCAACAACTTTGGCGGTATCGCTGCCTACCTTGCTAACACCACCGTTATTAACAGCACAATTACAGCGAATGTAGGCAATGGCGACGGCAACGGTTTGTTCAACGGCACGCACAGCACCACCACCGTTACCAACAGCATCGTAGCAGGCAACTGGAATAATAATGATGTGGGAGCGATCGCTTCCTTCACCAGCGGAGGAAATAACCTGATTGGCAATGGCGACGGTGTCAGTGGATTCACCAACGGATTGAATGGCGACATCGTTGGTACAGCAGCGAATCCCATCGATCCTTTAATCGGTACTTTGCAAGATAACGGCGGTGCAACCTTCACCCACGCCTTGCTTGCGGGCAGTCTTGCAATTGATGCTGGCAATAACAGCAATGCCCCAACAACCGATCAGCGCGGCATTACCCGTCCTCAAGATGCTGTTGATATCGGTGCATTTGAACTCGTGGGGAATGCAATTACCTCATTCGATCCAGTGGTGAATGGGGGTAGCGCCCAGTCGGGTATAAGCCATGTGCCTTTTGGCACCCTGCGCGATGACTTGTTACCGATACCCAATCGAACCACTAAGTTTATATCAGATAATCTGGGTGCGAATTTGCTGGTTGGTAATACAACAGAGTTGTTGTTTGCGTGAGTGGGATCGATCATCATAAAGAACATGAGTAAATTTTGACGCTAACTCAAAGCTTTTAGATGTTCCCTACCCCGCTCCCGCTGCGGTTGAAAATGGCTGCATTTGTGGGTCTACCCCGCTGAGAATAATACAACAGAGTTGTTGTTTGCGTAAGTGCGAGCGATATTGGTAGGGAACATCAGTAAATTTTGACGCTAACTCAAAGCTTTTAGATGTTCCCTACCCCGCGAGCGCTCCAGCTGAAAATGGCTGCATTTGTGCGGCAAAAAAAGCGGAATATGAGTCCCTTAGAAATGCGAAATAGAGAGGAAATATCATCAAGTTAAACTTGGCATTGGTCAATCTAGAAACTAAAATGGAGATACATAAATGGTTGAATATTGCAGCGTTGCCTATGCTTGGGTAGGCAGAGGATGGACTCAGGAAATTGAGTGGATCCGTATACAGGGTGAGGAAGTTTTCGAGTGGAGGGGGAAATATTGGACAGATTTTTTGAATCACATGGCACAACAGCAATGGGAGCTTGTTACAGTAGCTCCATTAGGAGGTGGAAAGGCTAGCGTTTATGGGGTTGTCGCCTATTTTAAGCGCCCTATCTAAGCCGTTAAAGTTAGCTCAACCGTCCACATTTGATTGAATGTCTTAAACTAAAATTAAAGTAGTGTACCGAGAAACTGGCAATGTCTGAGCATATTGCAATCGTTCAATGGCAGCGTAACCAAGCCAAGTTCACAGATAACAAATACAGTCGCGAACATATTTGGCAATTTGACGGAGGAGCCGAGATTGCTGCTTCTTCCTCGCCAGATATTGTGACCGTGCCCTATTCTAATTCTGCCTGTATTGACCCGGAAGAAGCTTTTATTGCTTCTCTATCAAGCTGTCACATGCTTTGGTTTCTTTCTATTGCAGCCAAAAGGAAATTTATCGTTGATAGCTATAGCGACCGCGCGATTGGTTTAATGGAAAAAAATGAAGAGGGAAAGCTAGCGATCGCCAAAATTTATCTGCGTCCACAGGCAATATTTTCTGGGGATAACTTACCCACAGACAAGCAAATTGAGGAAATGCACGAGTCAGCACATCATAGCTGTTTCCTGGCAAATTCGGTAAAAACAGAGATTATTGTGGAAGCGATATGCCTCGCTGACGCTGCGGGAACGCAGCATCATAATTTACCAATTATTCGTCAGAATTCAAACCAGTAACAGTAACGCATATGATTCATAGCAACGACAAAGAAAAGGCCGAGCTTCATAAGAATATTGTTCGAGAGTTCGTTGATGCGATCAACGAACAAAACTGGGACAAACTCGATCGATTGGTTGCGCCCAACTTCGTGCGATATAGCAAAGCTGCTGGTGAACCTGGAATCTGCAATCGAGATGAACTTAAAGCATTTCTCCGCAGAGAACTAGAAACATTTCCTGATGCAAAAGAAAGTATCGAAGACATGCTTGCCGAAGCAGATAAAGTAGCAGTACGGCAACGATTCCAGGGAACGCAACAAGGTTGGATGGGATCGTATCCGCCGAGTGGGAAAAAACTGACAGCAGATTACCTTGCTATCTATCGGTTACAGGACAATCAAATCGTGGAAGCGTGGGCAGTGTGGGACAATTTGAACGGATTAAAGCAACTTGGTCACTTTAATCCACCCACATAACAACCTCTGATAATCAACCTATAACTCATACATCGGCGTTGTTTGTCGTTGCAGTACCATCATGCCCCAAGACTGATTCCCGCAAGTTCTGCCAGTAATCTGGTGTCACTTCCAGCGCGTCAGAATTGATGCCTTCGAGCAACAGTGCCTCCAACTTTGCTTGCGCCTTGCGTCGTTGGTCTTGCTGCACCAAATCCAAAAAATACTCACCGATGCTACGGTAAGCTCCTGCCCTCACCTGCGACTCAACATAAACGCGAACTTCATCTGGCAGAACAATGTTGATGTCGATAAAGTTACAAGCATAGCTGTATACCGACTTAAGCGATCGCGTTTTCAGAAGGACTCTCTTTTTGGCAGACGAAAGGAAAGTTAAGTTCCGAGATGACCAAATTCCTTAACTTTTCTGTATCGACTGTGCCAGGCTGAACTTGTATAACAAGATTAACGATTGGGAAGTTTGCCACCCCAGTAGCAAGCGATTCCCATCGCACCAGGTTTTTCCAACCCTATAACCCATATTCTTCTGGAACCGTGCAGCGGGCTGCAACTGCCGTTCCAGGGAATGTTTCACGTGCAATTTCAACCCACAAACATACAAGCGAACTAGGAGAAACTCAAATGGCAACTTTTACAGTGACTCGATACGACGATGTTGTTGACCCCAATGATAATCAATTAAGTTTGCGGGAAGCTGTTAATTGGGCGATCGCTTCCTCCGGAGATGACACGATTAATTTGAACCAGATTGCACAACTTAATCAGCCAATCGTCATCAACTCCAATCCGGGAAGAATTACCTTTCAAGGCAATGGTACTAACAGCAGCGGCTTCAGTGGACAAGATCGCACCCAAATTGTTTTTGTCAACCAGGCAACCGTTAGCTTCTCCAACTTAGGGTTTTACAACTCTTATATCTACGGTGGGGATGGACAAAAGGGCGGCGGCGGCGGTTTAGGGGCTGGCGGTGCCCTATTTATCAATCGCGGCGATGTAACGGCAGATCGAGTCACCTTCGTTGCTAACCGGGCAGTAGGCGGCAAGGGTGGCGGCAGGCTTCGAGACGGGGGAGATGGTGGTGCTGCTCTTAATAGTGGCACGCCTGGTTTTGCTGGGGGTGCTGGAGGCAGATCTCTGTTTGGCAGCGCTGCTAGTACTGCTGGCATCAGAGGCGCAGCCGGGATCTACAACAACTCAAGTGCGATCGCCAATGGGGGTAACGGTGGCAATGGGGGCAATGGCAATTTTGGTGTGGGCGGTGCCAGCGGCGGTGGCGGCGGCGGCGGTGAAGGGGGTGCGGGTCCTATATTTGCCCCTGGCAATGGGGGTAACGGCGGCAATGGCGGGGCGGGTGGCTTCGGTGCAGGTGGCGGCGGTGGTGGGGGCAGTGGCAGTGGTGGTGGTAACACGCTAGGTGGTGCTGGAAGTTTTAATGGTCGAGGCGGTCAAGGCGGTGCGGGAGGTGCCTTTGCAGCTGGTGGTAGCAATGGTGGTGGTTTGGGTGACTATTCACCCCCAACAGGTGACGGTGCTGCTCCTTTTATAGGAGCAAATGGTGGTGCAGGCGGCGGCGGCGCTGGTTTGGGTGGTGCTGTATTTGTGAGGGAAGGCGGACGCTTTACCGTGACAAACAGCAGCTTTATCGGTAATTCTGCCACTGGTGGATTAGGAGGTAACCCTTCCAACCGTGGACTAGGCTGGGGTGGTGCTATCTTCGTCCAATCTGGCGGCACTTTGACTCATAACAACGTAACGTTCACCAACAATTCTGCACAAGATGGAGATCCCAATAGTAATGTCTATCCAGTCAAAGTTAACCGGGGCGATGGCACGATCGTAGTTGAAGGCTTTACCGGCGTAGGGCGGGGCAGCAATCCGTCTGAGGAGATACTGTCTACCTTTGATGAACTGGTCTTCAAAGGAGCCGATTTAATTGCTAAAAATCTGTTGCTCACTCAAATTGGTGCAGATTTAGAAGTCAGTTTTGAAGGGGTTGACGATACGAAAGTCATCCTAAAAGATTTTGCTTTGGAGAATCTGGATAATTTACCGATTCCCGGTGGTCAGCACGGACAAGTTGGCAATATTGTGTTTGGGGATAACCCCCAGCTGCAAGACAATATCGATGTCTTCGATGCAGATTCTACCCAGAGTCAAATCTGGAATCGCAACACAGTTACTTTCCTCAATGACCTGGACAATGATGTGCGCGGTTTTGCCAACTCCGACGATGTAATTAACGGTCAAGGCGGCAATGACATCATTCGGGCATTAAGTGGCAATGATATTGTACGGGGTGGTGATGGCGACGATCATCTCTATGCCGGAGTTGGTGCCGATATCCTGATGGGAAATGCTGGGGATGACACGCTGTATCTGGGAGGCGATCGCAATGTAGATACCGTTATCTACCGCAGCGGTGATGGAAGCGATCGCATTGATAAATTTCATCGACCTAGCGGCGATCTACTCCAGTTTGAAGGCATTGCGGCGATCGATGTAGTAGTTAATGGCAATAGCACTTCCTTCCGCCTGGGCGATGGACTCGAAGGCAATAGCGGATTTGGCACTGGTCAACTGCTTGCCGAATTGCGCGGTGTAACTGGATTTACTAGAGACAACATTGGTCTAAATTTAGCTGCTGCTAATACTGCTCAATTCTTGTTTGCATAGTCGTAGGGGTACGGCATCCGAAAAGCTTTGAGGTTTCAAGGCAAAACTTACTAATGCCGTGCCCCTACCCCGTGGTTGAGCTAACTGAAAATGTCAAGATTTTTTGTGTGCGATCGCATCCACAATCAGGAGCGATCGCTCCTAATTGTAGTGAGTAATTACAATTTATTATGGCAAAGGTGTATCAAAATTATCGGGAAATGTAAACTCTCCTGCACACAAACCAAATGGTCGTAGCGGCTTACCGCTGAGCGTAATAGACTTCTCCAATAACTCAGCGACACAACGATTTGTTATGTCGCGCCAACACGCACTCTTTTTTCCATATTTCGAGTTCACCTTTTCTAGCTTTGATTCTTAAGTTTACGTTTTCGGTTCATATATTGGGAGTAAATCCTGTTTTTGTTGGCACTCGCGTACCAATTAAAACCTTTCTTGATTATCTTGAAGCTGGTGATTCTCTTGATGTTTTACTCGAGCATTTTCCTAGTGCGATCCGCGCCCAAGCGATGGCAGCCTTAGAATTAGCAAAGGACATGCTGATTGCATATGCGAATCCTGCTTGATGAATGCGTTCCCAGACCTCTGAAACGCGAAATCGGCGATTATGAGAGCGGCACAGTTGTTAAGATAACTGTCTAACAACTCCGTCGCCGGGGAAATTTATGAAAAGTTAAGTTCCACTCCCCCCCAAACTCCTTAACTTTTCTGTATCGACAGATCGATTGCCAAATTATATAAAAAGAACATTCGCAACTGCGAGGCAATCGAGATGAACAACAAGTCAGGGTCTAATCTCAATAGTACTTTAGTTACAGCCGCCGTCTTAAGTACGCTCGTTAACATATCTTTAATTATTATCTGGCAAGCATCGCTCTCACCTCATCCCACCGAGAGTCGTTCTTTTTCGCTAGCGGATTTTGCGGCAATTTTTCGGATGCCTTTGTAAATTAGCGATATAATTTACTATCACCCGCAGCAGGCTTTCCCCTATGCAAAAACTGATTTCATCTTACGAATATCAAGTGGGTGGTCGTCTCCCCGTCGATGCACCCAGCTATGTGGTACGGCAAGCGGATGAAGAACTTTACAATGCTTTAAAAGCGGGTGAGTTTTGTTATGTCCTCAATTGTCGTCAGATGGGAAAATCTAGTCTGCGGGTGCAAGTGGCGAAGCGATTGCAAGCAGATGGAATTGCTTGCACTACTGTTGATTTGTCGGGGATTGGTAACCGCAATACAACTCCGGATCAGTGGTATGCGGATATTATTATGCGACTGGTGCGGAGTTTCCGCTTATCTGGTCAAATTAATGTGCGTCAGTGGTTAGCAGAACGACAAGATTTATCTCCCGTTGGTCGATTGGGTGAATTGTTAGAAGCAGTATTGCCAGAGTTAATCGAGCAACGAATTGCAATTTTTTTCGATGAAATTGATAGCACTATCAGTTTACCGTTTAATACCGATGATTTTTTCTCCCTACTTCGATCTTGTCACGAACAGAAATATCTGACTTTTGCTTTATTGGGAGTAGCAACGCCTTCGGATTTGATTGCAGATAAAACCAGAACGCCTTTTAATATTGGTCGGGCGATTCAATTGAATGGATTTCAGTTGCAGGAAGTTGAACCATTAGAAAGAGGATTGGTCGATAAGGTAGATAATCCCGAAGCAGTACTAAAAGAAGTTTTATCTTGGACTGGGGGACAACCATTTCTGACTCAAAAGCTATGTCAGTTGATAGCTGAAAGTAAAGATGGGGGGACGGGAAATGTTTCCCAATTCCCAATTCCCAACACCGAATTTCCTTACCTCAACAAGTTGGTACGCGAGGTGCTGACCCAGCATGGGGAAGTTGCGGAACAGGTCGCTGGTATTGCGCGATCGCACATTATCGAAAACTGGGCTGCACAAGACGAACCGCCTCATCTGCGGACGATACGCGATCGCCTCCTCAACAACGAACAACGCGCCAGCCGATTGCTAGGATTATACCAGCAAATCTTACAAAATAATGGCGTGACAGCGGATGATTCCCCGGAAAAAATCGAATTACTTTTATCAGGATTAGTCGTCAAACAACAGGGTAGCTTGCGAGTTTATAACCGCATCTATCAGGAAGTGTTTACCCAAGAATGGGTAGAAAATCAATTAAAGAAGTTGCGACCCTATGCCGATTTACTCAACGCCTGGGTCGCTTCTGATTATCAAGATGAAACCTGCCTCTTGCGGGGAAAAGCGCTTAAAGATGCACAAAATTGGGCAAAAGGCAAGAGTTTAAGCAACCAAGATTATCGATTTTTAGCTGCTAGCGAAGCCCTGGATAAACGCGAAGTGCAAAGTGCTTTAGAAGTCTCCGAACGGGCAAATCAAATCCTAGCAGAAGCCGAACAGAAAGCCAGACAAACCATTCGACGCGGACTAATATTAATCTCGATGCTTTCTTTAGGCGCAGTTACCCTTTTGGGATTGTCGGCGGTGCTAGCTTGGCAAACCGCGCAACAAAAACAACAAGTTGCCTTTGGTGAAGTGAAAGCGCTGACCCTCTCATCAGAAGCGGCTTTTGAATCCCATCAAACTTTGGATGCTTTGCTCGAAAGTCTAAAAGCGGGTATCAAATTAAACCAAATTGGTTGGAATAATGCGGATACAGACCTAAAAGTGCGAGTAGAAAAGACACTCAGACAGTCGCTCTATTGGGTGCGAGAACGAAACCGTTTGGTCGGTCACGGGGATGTAATCACGCGGGTAAAATTCAGTGCCGACGGTCAATTTTTGGCAAGCGCTAGTTGGGACAAAACCGTCAAAATTTGGCAGCGAGATGGACAACTTTTGCACACTTTACGGGGACATACCGATGCAGTTTGGAGCGTTAATTTTAGTCCTGATGGCAAGATGCTTGCCAGTTCAAGTCGAGATAAAACAGTTAAAATTTGGCGCGTCGAAGATGGTCGAGAATTAGTGACTTTTCGTGGTCATAAAGATTGGGTTGCTTGCGTGGGTTGGAGTCTTGACGGCAAGACGATTGCCTCGATGGAATGGAACGGAAAGATGAAGATTTGGAACTTGGCGGGTGAGGAATTGCAGTCTTTTGATACCCATAATGAACCAGTTCTTGCTATTAGTTTTAATCCCGACGGAAAAAGCATTGCAACCGCCAGTCGCGACGGGACGGCTAAACTTTGGAGTTTGGATGGCAGGAAATTGCGAACGTTTCGCGGACATAGCAATTGGGTAATGTATGTTAATTTCAGTCTTGATGGCAAAACAATTGCCACTGCCAGTCGAGATAAAACCGCGAAAGTTTGGAATTTAGAAGGAGAAGAATTACTAACCTTGCCAGGTCATGAAGATACAGTTACCAGTGTAGTATTCAGTCGCGACGGACAAACTCTTGCGACTGCAAGTTTAGATAAAACAGTCAGAATTTGGAACCGCAAAGGCGAACAACAACAAATTTTGCGGGGACATACCGATGCAGTTTGGGGTGTAAATTTCGCTCGCGACGGACAAACTCTTGCGAGTAGTGGTGAAGATGAAACGGTGAGACTTTGGAACTTGGAAGGGTCAGATTTGGGTTACAAAGCTGTCACTTGGAGCGATACTGAAGGAGAGGAAGCGATTTGGGGTGTGGTTTTCAGTCCCGATGGTCAAATTCTCGGTACAACTGGTCGATATATGACTTCCAAACTTTGGAATCGCCAAGGACAGGAACAGGTGGCGCTGCGAGGTCATCAAGATACCGTCAGAAGTCTTCAATTTAGTCCAGATGGACGCTTAGTTGCGACTGCGAGTCGAGATAAGACGGTCAAACTTTGGAATTTGGCAGGTAAAGAACTGGCAACTTTTAAAGGACATGAAGCGGATGTGAGAAGCGTTAGTTTTAGTCTTGACGGTCAAACAATTGCTAGCGCGAGTTGGGATACAACTGCTAAATTGTGGAGTCTTTCTGGCAAAGAACTATTAACATTGCGCGGACATCAAGCGGGACTTTGGAGCATTCGTTTCAGTCCCGATGGTAAAATTATCGCCACTGGGAGCGAAGATGGCACCGCTAAACTTTGGAATCGGCAAGGTGAAGAATTAGCAACCTTGCGAGGACATGAAGCGGGAATACAAGCGGTAGCTTGGAGTCCTGATGGTCAGATAATTGCCACTGCTAGTAAAGATAAAACAGTCAAACTTTGGAACCTTCAGGGAGAAGAATTGATTGCACTTCGCGGTCATCAAGGTGAAGTGAATGCGGTGATTTTTAGTCCTGATGGCAAAGTTATTGCGACGGCAAGTGAAGACATGACTGTTAAATTATGGAACCTTGAGGGAGAAGTATTGCAAACTCTTGGCGGTCAAGGTTCTGGAGTTAAAAGCGTCAGTTTCAGTCCCGATGGTCGAATTCTTGCTTCGTCAGATTCTATTGGTAAAGTGATTCTGTGGAATTTGAATTTAGATTTAGGTTCAGAGGCATTATTAGCACGGAGTTGCGATTGGGTGAGAGATTATTTGAGGAATAGTGCGAGTGTAAAAGAGGATGAGCAACATTTGTGCGCTCAGATGGGAATGGTGAAAATACCATAGAGTACAAAAAGGACTCTTTACTCAGTCTGTTCATATGGAAATACGGATTGAACCTTACAACGCCGATCAACTTGATGCAGTCATTCGTCTTTCGCTGCGAGCATGGACTCCGGTGTTTGATTCGATTCAGAAGGCGATGGACGCTGACGTGTACCGAGCATTCTATCCCGATAATTGGCGCGTGAGCCAGCAAAAGGCTGTCGAGGGTGTCTGTGCTGCGGACGACACAAATGTGTGGGTGGCGATCGCCGCTGATTCAACGGTCGGCTTTGTAGCTGTGAAACTACACTCGGAAAGCAGCATGGGTGAAATCTACATGGTCGCCGTCGATCCAGACTTTCAAGGTCAAGGCATTGGCTCTGCTCTGATAGAATTCGCGCTTGATTGGATGAAAGATGCTGGCATGTCTGTGGCGATGGTCGAGACCGGAGGCGATCCCGGTCATGCCCCAGCACGTCGCACCTATGAAAAGCGAGGCTTCCGCCTGTTCCCGGTTGCCAGATACTTCAAGAAGCTCTAGATCCGCAGAGATTGAAAAAGATCCAGATCTAAAATTCCAGATTCTGCAATCTTTCCATAACAGGACTTACCCAAGGGCGTTGCCAGAAACAAAGGTGAAGAGTTGATCTCTGGTTTCCAAACCAACGATTTTTCGGATCGCCCTTAGTTTCTTTGCGTAAGTCCCGAATAAATATTTTAAAAATCGCGAGAATTCAAGGCAGATTAATCTGTTAAGTAGGTGCAGGTAAATAAAGTGAAAATAGTTATCTAAGCATAGGACCCGCTCCAATGCCCACCCCACAAGAATTTCAGCTCTCTTGTGGGGTGGGCGTCGGTGCCTGCGGTGCGTTCAGTTTATTTATATTCACCTACTTAACTCAAGTTGCTAGTTATACAACCCTAGTTTTGTATTAGGTACCTTCTTCCTCCTCCCCCTCTATTTAAGTTGCTATAAGAGCGAAGACAGCGCAACAACCTACCCACAATGCAAGTAACTAGCAACTTGCGTTACTTAGCAAATCTATTGGCAAATCAATTAGCGTTCATAGAAAGAAACCCGGTTTTTTGCAAAAACCGGGTTTCTGACCTGCAAAGCAGATTACTCTTTGACGCAATCGATCGTGTAGCGCTTGCCGGAAGCACTTTCCTCAATCCGCAGACCGTGGATTTCATTCTCGAAACCGGGGAACTGTCGGTCAAATTCCCGTGTAAACCTGAGATACTCGATAATCGATCGGCTTTCAGGGATGAAGCGTTCTGCAGGCATGATGACAGGGATGCCTGGAGGAGTAGGAGCGACCATGCTGGCAGCGATCCGACCGATTGCCTCCTCAATGTCTACCCGCTCAACATCACCTTGTACCAAGGCTTTGTAGGCATCGGCTGGACGCATCGCCGGTTCAGGCAGCGTGAGATACATATCATGAATCGCTTGCAATATATTGTTGGCACGGTAGGACTCATGAATTGCATTGCAGAGGTCTCGCAGACCCATTTGGCGTCCGGCATAGCGTGGCGCAACGCTCAAGAGCGCGATATCAAGGGGCGCGTTGTTATCGTAGAGACGCTTGAACTCGATCAGTTCCGTCAGCAATGTACTCCACTTGCCCTTAGTGATGCCAATGGAGAATAGCACTAGCATGGAGTATATTCCGGTTTTCTCTACAGTGAGTCCATTCTCCCAGAGGAACTTGGAGACAACTGCCGCTGGGATACCAACCTCTCCTTCCCCTGCGCCTACTCCAGGACAAATCAGAGTTACCTTAATTGGATCGAGAATTGCCTGACCAGAAGTAAGATTGGCGAAACCATGCCAGTTATCTTCTGCTTTTAACTGCCAATCCTCTGATTTAACCATAGCGCTGTCGAGAGGAACTTCCTCAGGCTGCCAGGTAGAAAACCACCAATCGCCAGGAGTTAAGTACAGCCTTTTGGCGCCAGAATGCAATAGCGGCAGCAAAAATGGCAGCCGCTATTGCATTCTTTCGGTTTACCTCATGCGCCTGCAATCCGCTATAACGGCGTTGCTGTACCCGTTAGTTATGCAAACCTCTGTAAGTGGGGGCAGCCCAAAAGGGCGGTGTTTAGTTCAAATTCCCCAACACAATCTTTGAGTCGTTGGAGGAAGCTGTACTAACCATCGCTGAATATTCCCCGTTATAGTTGGTAAATCCAGACGCTGCTCTCCGAATATTAGATAGACGAATTTGCCAATCGGAAACCTCTTCGTAGCTAAGGTGATTAGTCTTGGAAGTGGTTGTCCATACCCCCCAAAGACAGGTGTCTTCAAACTGTAGCATTCCTGTCTTGCGTAAGTTATAAGCTTGCGGAGTTCCGGGCAAGGGAATAATGCTGTAGCAGGAAGTTTGAAATTCCAATTGAGGGTTAATCTCTACCAGTTCATCCACCAGTTCTGTAATCGCTTCCTCAAGACGTAACAAATCCTCATGGTCATCATCGGGTAGTCCGATAATGATGCCGTAAGCAATGACAGGTACACCAGTTCTGACTACAGATTTCATCAACGTACAATGCTCTTGCCAGGGCAACAGTTTCTTGTATGCTTCTCGTCCAAAAACGGGACGTTCAGCAGGGATATAAGCCAAAGGACAACCGACTTTGCCATCCCAGCCAAAAAGTGCTTCAATCAATTCTTCGTCAGGTCTGAGATCGCTGCTTTCGTAGTTACGCCCAGCTCCCAGAGTGGTTTTCCTCAGTTCTAAACCATTCGGCCACATGAGAGTTATTCCCATCTCCCTAGCACCATTGGTAATGTCGAGAATCTCTTGTCGTCCCTCTGGAAAGAGTCCACGGGCGAGGAATTGATCGGAACCGATATTGATTGAACGTGCCCCCGCTTCTTTCTGGATAGCCAACCATTTGAGGGATGTTTCTGGGGACATTCTCCGAAAGCCAGTACCGTAGGTGGGTGTCATAAAAATCGCAAGTGCGATCGCAACCAATGTCCGCTACCAAGGAACCGACTGGCACAAATCCCTGGACATTGGGAAGTGTCCCTAAACACTCCCTCGCCACTTCCACAGAAGGTAGCGCCCACTCATCTGGACTTTTTGCTTTAGCCTTCTTGGCATATTGTTTTCCATCTGCGAGAATGACACCCGTGAGTTCTTCTCGTGGGGTTTTTCCGAGTACATAATCAAAAATAGCCCAATTGGCTGCCCCGGATTTATCCTGAACAACTGCTGCTGCGCCCGCCTTCAAGTAGTGGTGCGGTTCAGCGAAAGCATCCGATCCACCAACAACAACAGGACGACCCCCCTTAGCCAGATGCTCAATCACCATACAAGTGACTTGACGATCTTGGGAGAAATTAACTGTAACTCCCCAAGCATCATAGGCGTGGGGATCGAGAGCGGAAATTTTGCCCCCGACATATGTTTTCCGCAGCGTCATCCCTTTCCAGACAACCTCCCCAAATTCCTCACTATAATTGTCATCTCTGAGGTTGACCAATCGGGCATCAAATCCGCCTGCTTGCAAGTCAGGGATTAAAACTTGCTTGCTGATTAAGGAACGATGTCTGTATAGAGAAGTCCAATTTTTGCCTTCTGCATCGTATAGTCCCGTTGCTGGAGGTTCAACCAGTCCAATTGTGGGATGTTTGTTATCTGCCATACTCGTTTATGCTGTGGAATTTGGTATCAAACAAGGGGATTTTCGATGGCTCGATCGCGCAACTCCTTTGGCGGTAGGAGAAGTCCGTGAGCCAATCTTTCATGACATCTCGGTATTTTACGGTAAAAATTTCCGAAAAATCTGAGATTAACAAAATTTACAATTTTCTTAATGTCCTGGCAATGCCGTTGGGCATGACCTGCCAAAGCATGAAACAATGGATTCGACTCGCTATGGTTGTGCTAGTTGGGTTGTTAGTGTTCTCTCTCTCGATGCCGGGAGTAGCCCTAAGCCCAGAGATTGAACAGCCCGTTTGCTTTCTCATTTAAGTAATTCGCGCATTTATTTTGGTGTTTTCCGTAAGCGAAACGGCAGTTTGCTTTCTCAGTTTACCTATTTGCTTGCTGATTTAAGTAATTCCCGCAATCATCATAACTATCCCTATGTAGCAACAGTGATGCAAAATTTGCCTAGATTCGTTCAGGTTAATCGATACAAGCCCTAATTGTTAAAGCACTAAAGTTGAATGACAATTTTCCCGAAGTGACTGCCACTTTTCATGTAGCGGTAAGCTTCTGGTGCTTCAGTCAAAGGGAACACCCGATCGATGACAGGTTGGATTTGATGCAATGCGACCGCGCGATTCATCGCTTCAAACATTTCGCGACTCCCAACATAAATACCTTGAACGTCAATGCTTTTCTGCAAAATATGCACATAATTTACATCTCCCGCACCGCCCAAAACACCAATCAAACTAACCCGTCCGCCGACACGCGCCGATCGCAGCGAGCGATCTAAAGTTCCAGCACCACCCACTTCAATCACCTGATCCACGCCTTCTTTATCGGTTAATTTCCAAACTTGCTCCTGCCATTCGGGATAGGTTTTATAATTAATCGTTTCCTGCGCCCCCATTGCCTTTGCTCGTTCCAACTTTTCATCGCTACTGGAGGTAATAATAATTTTAGCTCCCAAGGTTTTGGCAAATTGCAGGGCAAAGATAGAAACACCACCCGTTCCCAACAGCAAAACCGTTTCACCTGCGGCTAATTGCCCCCTTGTGACGAGTGCCTGCCACGCCGTTACCGCAGCACAGGGTAAAGCTGCGCCTTCTTCATAAGACAAATGTTCGGGTAGGAGAACGACACCTTCTTGGTTGAGAACGACATATTCCGCCAACATACCATCGATCGCGCCGCCCAGTGCCGATTTGATTTTTGCGCGAGTGAGTCTGCCTGCAATCCAATCTTGGAAAAAGATACCCGCCACACGATCGCCCACTTTGACTCGCGTTACTCCTTCCCCGATCGCTACAACCTCACCTGCACCATCGGATAAAGGAATTATGGGTAGTATTTGTCCGGGATACCTGCCACTGACAACAGCCGTATCGCGATAATTCAACGAAGTCGCACGTACCCGAATTAAGATTTGTCCAACACCGGGTTTGGGTTCGGGCAAATCGACGAGTTTGAGTCCATCAATTCCATCAGTAGTTTGAATTTGATAGGCTTTCATTACGATTGATTCCTCAACAATCTACTTGCTAATTACTTGCTAAAAATTTGAGATAGCGCGGCAAAATCTAGATTCCTAAAAAACTCTAAATAATTAGGATTGTCCAACCCAACCTCGAGCATCGGCAGGTATCGCACCTTCTCGAATATATTCAGTTTGGTAAGCACTTGGCCCTTCTATCCATCCCTTGGCAACTAGAGCAACTCTTCAGTGTACAAATTTCCAGCAAAATTTCAGCGCAGCGCGCCATCAAATTTTACCTCAATTGTAGACAGCAAGAGCCTTTGAGCCGTTGTCATCGACCGCCTGTGGCGCGTACGCATAGTAAAACTTGCACTCGTGCCACTTCCACCTGTAGCCGTCAGGGTCGAGTTTCGAGTCCGCCGAAGCGAACCCTTCTGCCAATTT
>NZ_JBHFNP010000092.1:0-29333 GCF_041929235.1 Microseira sp. BLCC-F43 | reverse complement strand
TGGTTATATTTCCATTGGTTTGTTGCAGCGCTTTTTTGCAATTCATCATGCCTGCGCCTGTTTTTTGGCGCAGTTCTTTGACGAGTTTTACTGATATTTCCGTCATTTTGTTTTTAGTTTGAGTTGATTGACAATTTTTCTGGTCAAGATTTTGGTAGTGGTGCGTTACGCTGTCGAAGAGAGCACCCTACAATTTCTACTTATCTTCCCGCACGGGTAGCGGCGTATCCAGAATTTCCATCAGCAATTCTAGGCGCGATGGACGAGATAGCATTGGAACGAGGTTCGGTAGCGAGTAGTAATCACCGGCGAAGGTAAAGGTATCTACTTGCACTTGCTTTTGCTTTAACTGGTTTTCGACGTAATTGCTGGTGCTACCTACTTTAACAATTACCACGTTGGGCATTACTGCCAAATCGCGACAGTAATTGTCGTAAACGTTAGCAAAATAAGGTGCAGAGTTCTCGCCTTCATCTGTTACTAAAATGATTTGTTCTACCCACTGCTTTTTGAGACGCATTGCTTCCAAAGCACAACCGATGCTAGTACCGCCACCTGCTTTGATATGCTGGAAAGCACGTTCCCAATCGCTCAATTCGGTACCTTTTGCTGTTACTGGATAAGGTACGGTGTCGAAGGCGTAGACGAACAATCCTGCTTCGGTAATGCCGGAAATTAAACCAGAGAGGCGCTTGCCAATTTCGATGGCGTTTTCCATCGAACCAGAGTTGTGACTGACAATGCCATTGCTGACAAAAGAGTGTTCGCCGGGGACGCAAAGATCGTACACAGCTTCATAACCTTCCTCTATGCCAGCAACAGCATCTAAGAACAGTTGAGATTGAACAACTTCTTGGATGTCGCCAACTTCGCCGAAAGCTGGAAATGCTTCTAAGATAGATGGCAACAAGTCTGTCGGGACGCGGTGATTCTTAGCTTTGCCTTTGAAGCAAGCAAGAGTTGGAAACAGTTGCCGCAACTGGTGTCTAGTTCCCGGTTCTAAGATGGCTGCGGCTGATCGCGCCAACTCTGGCACCGAGTCCCAACGCGCTGACCATTCGAGAGAGCGGGTGCTGGTGACGATATGGGCGATCGCATTTTGCTTGGCATCTGCTGCAAACCCAATCTCCTGCACCAAGCGCTGTGCATCGTTGCCGCCAATCGTCAGCCGCCAGTATGAGCGCATCACCCGGTTTCCGTTTGTCGCACAACTGCGAATCGGCTTGAGATTGCTAATAATGCCAAAGTTTAACAGCATGACCTGTATTTGGCGCAACAGCTGTTCTGATGCGGAGGTAGCCGCGAGTACGCCACAATTGCGACTCATCAGTCCACCGTCGCCCGCTAAATAGCCGCGCAGGAATTGGCGCTGGGTTTGTTGGGATGACATCAAAACAGTCCGAGGGACAATGCAATCCCGCGCCCTGTCTTTTTTGAGTCCAATCGCTTCATCTAAAAAATGTAACAGTGCAGCCGAAGCGATGCTGGCAGTCTGGCAATTGCCATCTTCAATTACCCGCGCCTGCAAACCGAACAATTGGGCTGTCAAAGCACAGAAGTCTGCTATGAGTTGAGCGTCGCTATTGCAGAACTCAACCGTAGCCGGACGGTGCTTGATCCGCCCTTCGGAGACAATATAGCCTAACCAGCGTCCCAGTTCAGGCGTCATTTGCCGCAATACTCGCAGAGGCGCTTCATTTGGCTGATAAGCTTCCTTGGGCTTGTAGTCTGCCAGGGATACATCTGTGCCAAAGCAGCGCGTATTGCGGCGCAAAACCAGGTAATCCCCGACTTGCAGCGTGTCAGCTTCTCGCCAAACTAGCGTTGCCGTGTGCGGTTCGTAGCACAGAAGCGGATGATTGTGCGATGCACCCAAACGGAAACCTTTTTCCGTTTCGATATAACGGACTGGCTTTTTGCCGTTGAGAAACAGCCTAGTTGCTTTTGCCATGCCGTTGCGAGTTGCTACCATTAAATCCAGCCCGACTTCGGTAACGCCTGCTTGTACGGGAGGTACGAGGCTGCTGATGGGTAGCAAGCCGTACTCAGTGCAAATTAGGGTGTCACCCGTGACGCACTTGTCAACGAGCAAAGCTGTTTGCTTGGCAATTTTACCGCGCTTTTTAATTTGCTCGTCGGTGACTTTTTCTAGTTTGGCGGCGGTTTCCGCATCCAATTCGGTGACGTTGGCGGCAACTTTTGCTTTGTAGGCGGAGATGCGTAAGCTTTTCTGTGCCTCTTCCAGTTTGCCATCAATCAGCGCTTTCACCTCTGGATGTTCCATTGCTCCCCGATCTTTGAGCGACTTGAGGTTATTGATAACCTCTTGCGGCGACATCGAGTTAATCAGCGCTACCAATACCGTCGGCGTCACTTGCTTTACCGCACCGATGGCGATGGTGTAAGGAATATTATGCTCGACGATTAGATTTGCTTGTTCTGCGGGTGTCGCCGCCTTCGCCAGCTGTTTGAGAACAAAAGCGAGACTATCTTCTGGCGGTGCATCTTTGAACAGAACCGCATCTGCACGCACATTGGGCTTAATGTGCAATGTCGCGTACAGGTGCTTCATCGCCTTGCGTCCCCGCAGTGCGGCGCGGTCAAAAAATGCCGGGTTCTTTTCCCGTTCTTTGAGATAGCGCGTTACCGCTGTGCGTGCAGAACGAGGCATTTTATTGCGATGCTGCTTCATGAAGTCCACAATCCGCGATACTTCATAAGGCGGGAACTGTTGCAACATGACAAAACCTGCATCGCGATGTTCGGTTAAATTGCTGGTGAGCAAGTTACCAACGAACACTTCTTTGTGGTCGCGCACGTCGCCGTTGTGCTGATACCAAACTGCTAAATGTCCGTAAAAAATTGGGTCTAGTTCTACTATTAATTTGTGAATTTCTGCGACTTGATCTAACTTGCGGTGGGGTGTGGTGAGCAAGCTGTTGAGCATTTCTAAACGCAGGTCGCGTTCTGCTGTATTCATAGCTACCTCCTGAAATAATTGCAGATTTCAGATTTTATATTTTAGATTTGCAATGCAAGTTATCTAAAATTTGAAATGAATTCGGAGGTAGTTGTCGCACGCTTGCTGGTGAAAGGTCACCGCGCAAGTTTGAAGAGCTTTTTTTTCACTTAACTGACTAACGCTGCTAAGTATGTATGCTCTATCAGTTAGGGCGCGGCGACAACTACCATTATAGATTAGTTGAGTTCGAGCCTCCGCAATTTAGAGACGTTACATGTAACGTCTCTACAGACAAATTAACCTAATTTTAGCAAGGTTTTGTGGGTGATATCATGTACCGTGGATTACCCATAATCAAAAGCCGGGACACGGCATTATTAACGTTATCTGTTTGTCCGAGATATTTATGATGCCGTGTCCCTACGCAACGACGAGGTGAGGCTTTTTTATTATGGGCAATTCAACGAATATCATAGGATGCGATCGCTCTCCAAAATACGTTATTTTAGGGAAACTTTTCCACCGACTGATTCTAGCTGTTGCTTGATTTCTTGGGCGTCTGGGAGTGCGATCGCTCCCTTCACCACTTGCGGTGCAGACTCAACAAAGTCTTTCGCTTCCTTCAAACCCAAACCTGTGAGAGTTCGTACCACTTTAAGAGTAGCAATTTTCTTGTCAGCGGGAACTTCTGACAAAATTACGTCGAACTCAGTTTTTTCTATTTCGGGTGGTTTAGGCTCGTCTTTTTCAGGTTTAATGATACGAGAAGCATCAACACCGAAGGTAGCTTCGATTTGCTTAACCAGTTGAGATGTTTCCAGCAGAGTCAGGGATTTTATTTGTTCTATAATTGCAAAATTTTTATCAGACATGGCTACCTCCGATGAACATTAAGTTGTGAAATTTAGCACCCCGCGCAAGTTGAAAAAGCCGTTTGTTTATACGCAGGATTTGAACCTGCATAATCTTGATTGGAAGTCAAGCGCCTTTTCCATTTGGCTAGTATGTAAGCTTTTTCCGTTAGGGCGCGAAGTGAAAACTTTAATTGTTGTATTTTAGACCGCGTAGGCGGTCTTTGTTTGTGTAGGCGCGATTTAAATCGTTCGGCTACTGATTTTTTGCCAGTCGCTTCATGATGTACTTAATTTCCTTCTTGTTACACTGGCGCTTGCTGACAGCATAGCCTCGATGCCAGTAGTAACTTTGCTCAGGTTGAATACCTTGAACTTCCACCTCTGGTGGCTCATCTTCAAACGTTACTAAAAACCACAAATCGTTCAGTTTGCGGTATTCGTGGTACTGGTCGAGAATTAAGCGATCGCTCTGTTTTTGAGCAGGTTTCTTTTTCTCTGTTTTTACTTGACAAAGAATACCCGTTTCAGGATGAACATAAAGTTCTTCGCGCACCCAAGCCAAATATCTGTACCCATTTTTGCGGTAAGGGACTCCATCAATTAGGTAAACTTCTCTTTCTACAAATTGCCATACATGAAAAAGCAGATGTTGTCCGCATAGAGTTTTTGTATCAATCCGCTGACACAGTTCGTTGTAGACAATATCCCAAGGTTGTCCAACTTTAGAACGCAACCAACGACGCATTGGCCCCAAATGGTCGGAGAAATACTTTGTTTTCCTCCTCACCTTGATTAAATAAGGAGAAAGCAATCCATCTGTGCTGGCAATTTCAGTAATTTTTTGCAGGGTTTTCTTTTGACCTTTAATTCTCCTCGAACTCAGCCTTAAGCCGCCGCGAGGACGTTCAATGACAATTCTATCCAAACGATGTTCGCTCATAAATTAAGCTTGTTGCGCTATTTTGATTCCTGTTTTGATGCGAATTATTTGTAAATGGATTGGAATTACATCGATGAATTAAAAGCATTTTCCTCTCCTTTGAATTACACAATTTAATAAATTGAGTCTTGCATCTAAAATTTGTAGGACGGGCGAGACGCCCATCCCACAAGAGATTAGTTATTAATTTTTCTTGTGGAGTGGGCATTCTGCCCGCCAAAGTCTATCGGTGCAAGATGTCAGTAAAATGGCTTCGCACAAGTCGAAAAAGCCGTATTACAAGTTGCAATTACCAGGTTTTATCCTAATAATTGCCGCCGTTCTTACCAGGTTTTATCCCGGCAGTGGACGCGCAAACCTTATCTAACAAGAGACTTGGAATGCTTCGCTAATTCGGTCGCCCGAACATCGCTACCTTAGGACCGTTATAGTTACGTCAAGTATGTAGGCTTTTTCTGTTAGGGTGCGAAGGGAAAAAGGATTGCAGATTTAAGATTGCAGATTGCAGATTTTATCAATCTGAAATCTACAATCTGCAATCTGCAATTTTTAATGCCCCGCACAAGTTAGTAAAGCTTTAGACAAATCTGATCGTTCTACTACTGAACTACAGCCGCATTCATTTACGCGGCTGGTAGGATTCGCACCTACGACTTATCAGGTGAATTATGTGTGTAGGCTTTACAAGTTAGGGCGCGGGGCAATTTAAAAGGTTCGGTATAAATGATTCGGTATAGTCTTGAGTGAAATACTGCGCGCAAGTTAAGAAAGCTGTTTGTTCATACGCGGGATTTGCACCCACTACCAATCGCTTTTAGGTCGATTGCTCTACTAAATGAGCTAGTATGTAAGCTTTCTAAGTTAGGGCACGCATTGCTTTCTCTCAACGATTAACATAATCGAGAATTACGCAAAGAACCCGGGTTTTTATGCAAAATCGTCGCGCAAGGAACTAGAGATATAAGCAGAAACAAAGGTGATATGAGTGTCTGTTTGTTTTGTACAAGTTGGTCACTACGCGCAAGTTAAAAAAGCCGTTTGTTCATACGCAGGGATCGAACCTGCATAGACTTGAACCTAAATCAAGCGCCTTACCATTTGGCTAGTATGTAAGCTTTTTCTGTTAGGGCGCGTAGTGTTCCAGCGAGGATTTAAGATTGCAGATTGCCGATTTGAATAAATCTGCAATCTTAAATCTTAAATCTGAAATTGTTTTAGCCGTAAACGGCTTCTGGACGGACGATTAGGTCGCCGCTGGGACGCCGATCTACTACGTAGAATTGGAAGCGATCGCCCGCAACATCAAAGTGCTGCGCTAGTCTTTCTTTGATGGCTGTATCGTTCATTCCAGCGGTGACGCCCAGTTGATTTTCTGCCAGGTCGTACGAACGTCCTTCAAATCGAATATGTACCATTGTCAGCACCTCCTTTGATAATTTTAGATTGAAGAATTGCAGATTTTAGATTGAATGCTTGTCTATCAAAGGAGAGGTGCTTATAATTGAATTATTTTTACAACAAGAAACGCCGCTCTAGGTGATAGACTTGCTGGATTTGACGGAGTTCTTCAGTGAATTTTTTTTGTCTGAAGTAGTCAGAACCTTGGGGTTCTAATTCCGTCTCGGATGGGTTGGAGTTAAACTGTGGTTGGATTTTCCACTTAAATGAAGTCGGCAGCCAACCAAACAGTTTTGTGTAAAGTAACAACATGGATGGTTTTCGTCTCTATTACGAGACGCCTCCATAAACGTCCGTTGGAATTCCCAATGTTTTATTCAGTTTTCAAGGTGCAGATTCAGCGCGGGGTAGAGGTTTTGACCTCTCCTTTGGGTGCGCTGTAATTTAATACTACTTATATACTACACGAGTGTCAAGGGGCTAGAAAAAGTTTTTTTGTTCGTCTCCTAGCTCCTCTCGTCCTCTCGTTCCCAGGCTCTGCCTGGGAACGCAAGGTTATAGGCTCTGCCTCACCCCAGAGGCAGAGCCTCTAGGGTGGCGTTACCAGGCGGGAGCCTGGTAACGAGGTGTGCTAGATATCTTTGTAGTACGAAATATTGGTGTCAAGTTTGCGGAAACCAACTGACTCGTAAAGCTGCAAAGCACCATTAGGATTATCAGCATCCACGCCCAATTTTGCTGTATCCATTCCAGCTGCTTTTAACTGATGCATTCCAGCGAGTAACATGGCTCGTCCCAATCCAATTTTGCGGAAGCCGCGTCGCGTTCCAAGCTCGGCGATCCAGCCTTCTTTGCGAGCGAAATGCTCGTTTTCTTCTGGGTTGATATAGCAGTAACAGAAGGCTGCAAACGTGCCATCGGGAGCGATCGCAACTAAATCCAACTCAGGTTTGTAATTGGGGTCAGTTAACCAGTGCTGGAAACTCTCAACCGTTAAAGGGTGATAATTCCAGTGGTCGATAAAGGTTTGGTTGAACATTTCTACCCACGCTTCGACTTCCTGTTCGCCTTGTAGTTGGCGGAGGGTGAAACCTTCTGGAAATTGGGGTTCTGGAAGTGGTTCAACAAGCGATCGCTCCATTCTCAAAAAGTAGCGATCGGGTGTAAAACCGCAACTTTCTAATATAGCCATGCGTACGCTATTATCATCGCGGCTACCCGCACGCAACCTCGCGCATACTCCGCGTGAGGTTGCAACTTCGCGCATCCGTTGTTCGCCCCAAGCGATCGCTTGTTTCTCCAAATACCCGCCGCGGGATTGGGGGTGAACGTTAAACCACAGAAAGCCATCATTGTTGTCACCGGATGGCGGAATCCACATTTGACCCATGCCAATTAACTTGCCATCCGCATCTTCCCAAAGGCAGATATCTCGTTGCTTGTCTATGGATGGATCGTCAAATTCCAACCGCAACTCGGAAACCGATATCCAATCATCCTGGCGATCGAATTCTGCACAGGTGTTTAGGAGGTGCGCGATCGCTTCTAAATCGGCTTCACCCCCGTAGGGGCGCATTGTTAGCGTTAGCATAAAGGTGATTTTGCTCTCAAACGTACTTGAAATAAGAGATATTGGTGTGAACTTTACGGAAACCAACCGACTCGTAAAGCTGCAAAGCACCATTGGGATTATCCGCATCAACACCAATTTTTGCCATTTCCATTCCCGCGATTTTCAACTGATTTAAACCAGCGAGTAACATGGCACGTCCCAACCCAATTCTGCGAAAGCCGCGCCGCGTACCAAGCATGTTAATCCAGCCATCTTTGCGTCCAATTTGCTGATTTTATTCTGGGTTGATATGGCAGTAACAAAAAGCAGCAAATCCTCCATCGGGTGCAACGGCAATCAAATCCAGTTCTGGTTTGTAATCAGGGTCAGTTAACAAGTGTTGATAACGCTCGACCGTCCAAGGGTGATAATTCCAATGAGCGATAAACGACTGATTTCGCATTTCTATCCACTCTTCCATATCCTGTTTTCCTTTGGAATTACGCAGCGTGAAACCTTCGGGAAACTGAGATTTTGGAAACGGGTCAATTAGCGACCTTTCCATATTAAAGAAGAATCGCTCAGATGTGAAACCGCAACTTTCTAATAGAGTAATGCGTTCGCTATTATCATCGCGACTACTGCAAAGCAACTTCACCCGCACCCCAGGTTTGGGATTAACTTCGCGCATCCGCTGTTCACCCCAAGCAATTATTTGCTTCCCCAATTCGCTTCTAGAGGCGTTAGGATGAACGCGAAACCAAAACGAGCCATCGATTTGCTCGCCTGACTCTAGAATTCTCATCCCACCGATGCCAATTAACTTGCCCTCCCCATCTTCCCAAACGCGTATATCTCGCGTCGGATCGAACGATGGCATCTCAAACGCCAACCGGACATCGTTAACAGACATCCACCGATCGACGCGATCAAATGCTGCACAGGTGTTGAACAGGTGCGCGATCGCTTCTAAATCCGCTTCACCCCGGTAGGGGCGCATCGTTAAAGTCAACATATCCAGCCTAATAACACATATACTTCAACATACTACATAAATGATAAATCGTGTCTCACTCAATCGGGTGATATCATGTCCGCTTGCTTCGGCATCCCATGGGGGGGCGGGTTTATCAATACAATTCGATTACTGGTAAAACCCGCCCCTACAAAACTACAGGACTTACGCGCGACCAGGTCATCACCTTTGTTTCGACCTAGATCTCTAGTTCCCAAATCAACGATTTTTCATAGAAACTTTGGTGTTTGTGTAAGTCCTGAAACTATTAACTGTACGAGTCCGATACGAAGGGACGTGATATGAGACAAGCTAAAAATGCTCAGGTTGTGTATAGTTTTTGATTCCAACCGGACATGATATTACGCTCATATTCCGGGTTTCTATGAAAAATCCTCTAAACTAGCTCCCCGACTTCTTGAAGAAGTCGGGGAGCTGGGTAAAATCTGCAATTTAATTTAGTTTTCGGGCAATGTGAAAAGCGGAAAGATATGAGAGTTGAAGATTTTCTCCAAAGTTACGCTCTATCTTTTCCCTCAAACCTTCAAATAAAGAATCCCTAATCTGCGGAGCTAATTCTAGGTAGGGCGAGTAAGTGCTTAAAAGCATCAAATAATCATTAGTGCTATAAGTAACTTCACTCGTAACCTGTTCGGACACTAAGTCTTTGAATCGACCAGAGTCTAGGACACTCTGCCCAAAACTTCTCAGACTTTCTTGCTGAGTTTCTCTCGATTCATATTGCGCCAGCAAAGAGGGTGCGTGTGTTTGATAGACTTCCCGCAACACTTGGTACACTTCATCTTGGGGCTGAAGTTCGCAGTTCCACAACAAAATTAGAGAGCCATTTTCTTGTAATGCATTTGCCGCTTTCTGATATCTAATTTCTGGTGCTATCCAATGAATAGAAGTTGCTGCTAAAACTGCATTAAACTTCTCATTTTCTAGTGAGTATTCTTCAAATGTGGTATTTTGAATTTCTACATTTGGATACTGGGCGCAATTGATTTTTGCGAACTGACAAGCTGCTTTACTTGGCTCAAGACAAACCATCGAGAAACCAAGTTTCGCGAATGCTACGGTTGCATTTCCTGGGCCACATCCTAGCTCAAGAATAGTTGCTTTAGATGGAAGTTGGGTTAACTCCAAAACCCGATGAATCAGATTCTTAGGATAGCGCGGTCTTACCTTGTTGTAGGCATCTGCTACAGGGGAATACCATTGTTTTTTCTGTGACAAATCTTTAGCGTACCAGGTTTTTATTTGTTCTGAATTTGTCATAAATTATGAATGCGATAGGCTACCGATGGAACAGTTTTAAGTTTACGCGATCGCGACCCGCCTACCGAGTTGTAATCTAACCAACGATCTATTCAACTATTAAATGATATTTTAAAGAAAAAAAAATCGCGCGCTGCCAGCAGGTTGCCCCTTCGTAAACATCTCAGGACTAGACCGATCAACTCGAGCTTAGTCCACGTACTATCGCTCGTTAGTTTCGCGGAAACCCAACCGTAATAGCGATAGTACGTGAGACTAAGCATAGTCAAGAGCGGGCTAGTGATGCGTGTGTGGACTAAGCGCAAGGACGGCGATCCACCGTCCGGATTGCAAGGCTGTTGAGCCTGCTGGCAGTTGCGCGATCGCTTTACCTGCTGGTGCGAACGTGCTGCATACGCAGCGCTAATATATGTTCGCATGGCCCTTTAAACAGCTTGTTTTGCTGATGCCAATTGCAGGTACACATAGCCTCTATAATACGTTGATCCGGGTCAATTGTCAAAGATGGATTGTAAGTTTTTGACCCATCTTGGACGCTGCCTTGTAAGGTGAGAACTCCATCATTTACGTTGCAGGAAGTTACCCGCACGGTATTTCGACTTAAGAACCTGGTTGCTTTTTCTTCCCGTTCGTTGGCAAAGCGCAATTTATCCATCGGTAGCGGTTCTCGGCTCAATTCGCGCACGCGATACACTTGCTTATTTAAGTCATAAATCGCACTTCCTGCTTGCGTGTAAGCACTTAAAGCACCGAGAACGAGGGAACGGTCTAAACCCAAGCGTTGCGCGAGGACATCGGGCGGTTCTGCCCAATTTTGCTTAAGGGCGTTGAAAATTCGCTGTTTTGTAACGTTATCCACTTCCGAGCGGGGTGCCATGAGGTCAAAGTTGCCTGATTGCGCCCAATCGTTTGCCGTCCATCCAGATAATCCCAGGGTAAAGGACATATCGCCCAAGTCGGCAACGTAGAAAGATGGCATTCCCGTACCGAGTAGGTGGACGGTGAATTTTTTGGCGATGGGGATGAGGCGTTCGAGGATGTGGAGGCGGCGGCGCCCCCAGACGCGGATGACTTGTTCGGAGGTGCCATAGTAGGGCGATCGCGCGCACACTACTTCAATATCCCACGGTTCAAACACGACGCGCACTGGCTGGCCTGGTGTTAAATGATACCGCATACTGCGCGGCCCTTTTGTTTCTTTATGTCGTCGCAGGACAAAACATAAATTGTGTATATCCATCGGGTGCAAATTGAAGCGAGTTGCGGGTAAGGACATGGCGGAACTGACTTGCAAGAATCCCCTCACCCAACTATCGGGAAGGTCGATTTTGACTTCTTTAAATGCTTCTTCGTTGGTAGTTGTAACTTCAAATCCGGATGGATCGACTTCTAAGCGGGTACTCTTATAACTGCGGATTTTCTGAAATTCCTGATAGAGATCGTGGGAATAATCTATATTGGTTGTGCCGCAGGCGAATTCGTCGATATTTTTGAACACTTCGTAACTAGCGCCGAGGCGTCCATAACTCGATTCATCGACGCTGAAGCATTCAAAAAATATTTCGTCTGGGTGAACTGTGATGACTGGATCGAAGAGGAAATAAAGGTCTACTTGTTTTTCATAGACATAGCGGCGAAATTTGTCTCTGGCGTCGTAATAAGGTTTTAGACGTTGGTAACAGTTATTGTATAATTCTTGCAGTTCGTCGCGCAATTGTTTAATTCTGCTGGCGACTTCTTGGCGTTGGACTGCAACGAGTTGCCAGTCGATTTCTAACTGTTTTGCTGCCCATTCTTTGTAAGCGGTTTTGTCTTTGGGTTTGAACCGCATATCGGAAACGACGACATCGTGTAAGGCACTAATTGCTTCGCGAAATGCGACGTTTTGGCGCAATTCGCCGATGAAGAAAGTGGGTTCGCGCTTAGTGTCTGGGGAGAAAGACATTTGCGTGCGATCGCCTTGATCCACAACAGCGGTACTTCCTTTATATGCGTAGTTTACTTCCATAGTATTTGTGAGGGGTAGATTGTTATTTTCTTCAATAAATTCAGGCAATTAGTTCTCGGATCTTTTTAGGCATGGATGCGATCGCGTTCGCGAAGCGGCGTGGATGCGCTTAGCTTGCCTCCAGGCATATCGCGTCTAGCCACAACAACGGTACTGCCTTTGTATGTCTAGTTTACTTCCATTTATGCCTGTTGCTTTAATCCCACTTTTATCTTACCTCAACAGCCATAGTTGCTTTGTCTATAAAATTTCCCTATAAGACTGCACTTCGACTCCTTAAGAATGAAAAATTAAAAATGAAACAGCGATACAATTGAGCAAGGAGGTTGAGCTGTCAATCTTGATGTTGTTAGCTGGCTGTTCCACCGCAACCCAAACAGTAAACCCTATGAAAGCGATCGAAACCACCGCTACTATCAACGACCTCGGTCAACTCACTCTCGACAATCCTCTCGAAGTGAACCAATCTCGCCGCGTCCGCGTTATCGTCCTCATCCCCGAAGACGAAGAACTTGAAGACGACTCGATTGAAACTATCCGCGAAGGACTCTACCAAGGGTGGCAAGAAGTCCTCACCGGAAAAACCCGTCCCGTCTCTCAACTGTGGGAAGGTATGGATGTCGATTAATCCACCCGTTCAAGTGACTTTTAGCGATCGCTTTGGACGCGATGTTCGCAGGTTGGGCAAACGCTACCGTACCATTCGTCTCGATATTCAACCTCTGATCGAACAACTTGAATCAGGCGAACTTCCGGGCGATCAAATTCCTGACATGGACTATACCGTTTTCAAAGTTAGAATCAAAAACAGCAGCATTCAAAAAGGCAAAAGCGGCGGCTATCGCGTCATCTACTACCTCAAAACCAGCGATCAAATTCTCCTCGTTACGATGTATTCCAAATCCGATCAATCTGACATCACTGCCGCTGAAGTTCGAGAAATTCTCACCCGTGCTGAAGTCCAGTTGCCCGATTCAGAAAATGTCGGAAAATAGAAGAACATTCCGTTGATTGCGATCGCCTTGATCTACAACTGCGCTACTTCCTTTATATGCGTAGTTTACTTCCATAGTATTTGTTAGGGGTATATTGTTATGTTATTCAATAATTTCAGGCAACCTGAAACGACTTTCCTCGCGTTTTAGGTTCGGGCAGAGGTTTACCGTCTTCTCTGGACGATTCGCTCAGAAGTTATAACACTTGGGCATTTTTTAAAGCTGCTTCATAGGTATCTCCATGGGTGTGGCAGAATTCTCCCCATTCAGGAAGACTGACGACGAAACATCGATCTTCATCAGACGATTGAATAACGATAGTTTAGTGATAATTCATTATGATTCTTCCTCTTGTTATTGTTGAACTTCTGCGAGTCTCTGAATTACCTTATTTACATCTCTTTCTTAATAGAGTTTGGCATCGTCTCCGTCATTACCTGATAAAGTTAGGGTTGTAGGTAAAAGCGGATGGTATTTGAGTGACTACGCTTACCTGGACGATAAGTAAATCCTGCTTTTAGTAACAAGCTTTTTAGTTCTGGGATTTTCTTAGGCATGAGTGCGATCGCTCCTACCCACAACAGCGTTACTGCCTTTGTATGTGTAGTTTACTTCGATTTATGCCTATTGGTTTAATCCCACTTTTATATTACCTCAACAGCCATCAAGGTGAGATTACAGAAATCAGTAAATACAGACAGACAATAGAGGCTAAAATTCTCCGCTCGTCCACAGGTGATTGAGTTAGTACCTGCTTGGGTTAAACTCAAGGGTGGAGAAGAGCGATTGAGCGTGTCTTGTCTGTGAGCGTGCCGATGGATTTAATCGAACTTTTATGTCGAAAGCGTAAAGTGCTTGGTTGCGAACAATATTGACGAGTAATATCATCTCCTTAGGCAACGGTTGTGTAACTGCTAATCGCTAATCGCTAATGGCGGATATGGAGGCAATTAGCAAGCGAGCAATTAGCAATTAGCCATCCATACACTACCGATATCACCGGACATGATATAATTTGCAATTGAATCATGGCTTTGTAAACACCTGTTAGAATGATTTTGCTAACTGCTAACCGAAGCATGAAGGGAAAAAACTCCTTGGAACAGGTAATGCGTCAGGAAAATACTTCTACATCACTTCCTTTCGTTACGATCGGAAATATCGATCGGTTACTTGCTGAACCAGATTATCGGGAACGTTGCGTCAATCGCTTGGTTGACATCGTAGTTGACATTGAAGACTATCGAGGCACAAGGCGAATTTTCATTCCATGATGCGCTTGGTAGTGAGTAATCTTGAGCAAGCAGGCTACAGTAGCGTTCGCCCCGGTTAAACCCAAGAGTAGAGAAGAGCGATCGCACCCCTCACAGGCATCAATTGTTCGAGCAAACGATGGGGTTGAATTCTGGTCAAGGGCGGTAAAACACCCTTCCTAGTGAGACTATACCGCTGATTTAGAGTCAGAAAAAGTCTGACGATTTCATCGAGCTAAATAATGTCTTAAACAACTCTTTTCTCCCTCTACCCTTGCCATATAAGTTTTACTAACAATCGGGTTTTCATTGCTGATAAAACAAGGGTAATGGCTAATGGCTAATGGCTAATAGTCCTGGGAAAATTTTAGTAGGGGCGTTCGCGCAGCGTGCCGGAGGCATTAGCATTTTCTTATAAATATTTCTTGTTGGGCGACAAAATAACAGCACAAATGCGCTAGCCCTTACTAGCAATTTTAAAACCGGGGTTTGTAATTAACTCAAGTTGCTAGTTATTTCATGCCAAGCGGCTTTAGGCTTTTTGGGGCTGGCGCATTTGCGTATAAATATTTCTTGTTTGCCGACAAGATAACAGCGCAAATTCGCCAGATCCTACTAATAACGAAATCAGGAAAAATTCTGACTTTTATCCAGCGCTATTAGCAATTAGCTATTAGCAATTAGCTATTAGCAAAGCCCAATGTTTATAACTAGCAACTTGAGTTACTTAGCAAAAGGTTACCGCCTTAAGGACTTCAGCGATCGGTAAGTTAACTGCAACCAATCGGAAATCTACTTAGCAACACGGTTTTCCAATTGTTCAATGCGTTGCTGCTGCTCGCGGATAGTGTTGTCCTGATGGATGAGATAAAGCGTCAACTCTTCCAGCTTTTGCAACAGGTTCATCGCAAATTCTGGGATGTTGATGCCAGAATTTTTCATCTGTTCGCCCGACTGAATATTAGGAAGATGTCCATGCTTGCGGATGAACCCATGCACATCACTGAGGGTTGGTAGATCGTAGTTGGCTGCAAAGACGAAGTCGGCTGGCTTTAGTGAAGCGCCTCCCACCAGGATGTCACCCGTTCCGCCATCAATGTGAACCATGACTTGACCAGCACTATTGAGCAAACGAATGTCCCCATTGTGACCCTCACCACCCAGGGTGATGTTGCCATTACCGCCATCAATGTGAACACTCTGTTTGCCTTCTGGATCCAGCAGTGTGGCATCCCCTTGGGACCCATTCCCACCCAGGGTGATGTTGCCATTTCCACCATCCAAGTGGATAGTCTGTTTGCCATCTGGTTTTAGCAGTGTGACATCCCCTTCGGTACCGCTACCGCCCGCCAATATATTGCCTTTTTCACCGTCCAAGTGTATAGTTACGCCGTTTGCTGTATTTTTTAAGAGAATTTGGCTGGTTTCTTGGGTCATTTGAAGCAGAGTCCTCAACTTGAGTTAAATCCATTTCCCAAATTCCCACTTGAACGAGTAAATGTCAAGTCTCTTTATCTGACTTATGCAAAATCTGCCATGGTTCAAAAATAGCGGTTTTTGGGGGCTTTGCAGCATCAGTTTATTAACTAAGACTAATTTCTATGCAATGCTCTGATTGCCACTCTCTATATCCGTAATAATCTAAACTTATAAGTCATCAAATACACTTTTGTATATTGCGGTCGCCAATTCATCGAGGGCTATGAGACCTTACACCTGACGACTGTAAGTCGCGGCTATACAGACAAAACCTGCCGCCGCAGGTTCAAAACCCTTGATTTTACCTTAGTCCGCGCTGGCGGACTTTGTTTGTATAGCCGCGATTTCTGATCCAGGACTTACGCAAAAAAACAAAGGGCGATCCGAAAAATCGTGGGTTTCTAGTCGCGAGATTGACGCATCACCTTTGTTTTTGGCTTGAGTCAATCTGCCTAATATAGCGGATTGCAGCCGTTGATGGTACACCAAGCCAAAAGGCTGTACCTCACTCGCTGGCAATCCGCTGTATTTTAACCACAGATACACACAGATGTACGCAGATGAATTCTGGGTTTATCTGTCTCTATCTGCGGTTCTAATTTCTGCAACTGCTTTTACCTGAATTGGTAAAGCGAGATGAGGATAAAGTTTATGAATTTTCACCATCGTTTCTATCGCCGCCGCTTTATCACCAATTGCCATATTCGCAGATTGTCGCGTGATAATTTCTGCTACTACCCTTGCTGCTTCCTCACTTTTTTGTGCTGCTTTATCTAAAAATGCAAAGATGCGCTGCTTGGCAACTCTGCCTCGATTTACTTGCGATAGCACGGTGATAAAATAGGGTAGCAATTCCTGCAAGCGTTCGGGATTATTAATAGCATAACTCTCCAGATAATTCGTGGCAAATAACTGCATATCTGTTGAGGGATGTTCGCTGAATTTGAGCAGATATTCTTGTCCATACGCTTCTTTGAAATACCGGGTTACCATGTCGCGTCCAAATTTGCGGACATCTTGTCTGACGCTATCGCATAAATTAACCAGAATACTAGGAGTTAAATCGGTGTCGGTGAAGCATGTACCGAATACTCGGAAACCAAATTCCCGCGTATCATCCCACTTGCATTCTACTAACTTGACTGCTGCTAACATTTCCCGTTCGTTTCCGCGCAGTCTGTTGAGGTTGTGCAAGAACATTTCTCGCGCTGCTTCCCGCACAGCAAGTATTTCGTTGTCGGCAAGTTTGACTATTTCAAATGTCTCGAATTCCTTTGCCCATCTGTCGCAGTTTGCACTCAGTACATATCCGGCTAATTCTTGTGCTGCGGAATATTTAGCTTTTAGCAGGCGCAAGGCTGTATCTTTGGTAACATTGGTCATCCATTCTGGTAAATCTTCTTTGAGCAAAAGTACGATCGCGGCGTGGATACCTTCTTGCGTTTTGGGTTGCAACAAAATACCGATTAATTCTGTTGCTAATCTGGCGGCGAAATCTGGATGATTGGTGGCTAATCTTTGAATTACTGGGCGAATTGCGTTGCGGATATCTGCTTGTTCGTGAATCATCATTGTGACTAGCAGCGGGTATTGATTCAAAAGCGTTGCGTCGGGGAGGTTTCCGAAAATTTGCATCCCAATGTTGCGGATTGACTCGTGGGGTGATGTCATGAGAGAGTCGATTAATCCTGATGGCAAATTAGCCGCACTGGTTTGGTGGAGTAAGAGGATTCTTGCGCCGAATTCTTGGATTTCTAATAAGGGGTTTTGCAGTAAGTCAAGTACAACGGATAAACCTAATGTGCCAAGTTGGGTAGGGAAGCAAGTAAGCAGGGTTTCGGAAATATCTTTTGCTAGTGTTGCTTTTGTTTCGTTTAATCCTAATAGTGAGGCAAATAGCTGCCCGATTAAGATTTTTGCTTGACGATCGCTCAGGGTAACTGAACTTAGGAATTGGCGGGCGAATTGGCGGGTTTCGGATTGGGGACTGGTGACTAAGGCGATGATAAAATTGTTATCGTAATTGATGGGATTGCTCCCTGCCTCAATCCACCGATATGCCGCGGCGCGCGCGGGTGCAAAGGCACAATTTGCTATAGCCAAAACCAAGGTAAAATTGGGGTTGGTGGGGTTGTAGCGCTCGCGCGCTATTTCAAACCCCAATTGTGCTGTCACTTCGTAAGGTTTATTCAGCAATCTAATTATCGTACTTTCATCTAATTCTGTACCAAACTGGGGACAAGCACGCGCCGCTTTAACTGCAAAATGATGCACGGGACGACAGTCACTTTCTAAAAGCAATCGCAATAATTCAGCAGGTTGTTGTTCCCAAAGCGAGGGAAATGCTTCTTCTCTTACATCTGGTTCTGCATCTCCAGGTTTGTAAGAATCTCGACAACGCCAAGCTTTCGCGTTTTCCTTTAATTCATAGCGCGGACTATGTTCGTAAAGGATATGGTTAAAAGTTATATATCCCGCGAAAGCATCCCAATTGTGGTTAAAATCTACTTTATAATACTGTCCTTTAGCATCCCTTTGCCATCGAGTTAAAGTAGTTTCGCGCGCTGCTTCAGCATCGCTATCTGAATACTGAAGCAGAACTCCGACAGCCATTTTTACATATTCAGTGTCGCCTAATTCGCCCAAGGTTTTTAGAGTCCGCCACACCCGCCTTAAAAAATAGTCGCGAGTGTGACTGCTGTAAGCAATTTTTGACTCTGAACGCTTCAATTCATCTTTGATTTCGCTGTATATTTCATAATGACCTGTTGTTCTGTTGTAATTTCGATAGACGCGCTTTCTTAAGTAACCGCCACCAGGGGTAGAAATACCATAGGAATTGCTACTAAACATTGAGGACTCTTTCTCGAAGCGGTAAGCAAGGATGGCAAAAACTTCTGCATCGTGGCGATATTCAGCCATTTTAAAAATATGTCGAAACCGCTGGAAATAATTCGGACGTAGCGGCGCAGTTTTCAGAATATCTATAAGTGCTGGACGGACATACTCGTTATCGATTTGATATATAGTATCGAGAACGGCAAACCGCTTGTAATCTCCATTATTAAGATAGGTGCGTAAGGCATGAGAAAATTCATCTGCCGATTTGGCGCTGGTAAATTCTTGCGGCAGATTTTCTATCATTTCAGATTGCAACGCTGCTTTTGTTTCTGCATCGGCGAGTTTGAGTAATGCTTCAAATGCAATTCGGCTAACAAATTCTGGCGTTGTATTGTGACTGCGAAGGCGAACAAGTGCAGGAACAGCACCCTCGCCGCCACACCAACCTAATGCCCAAGCTATGCAATAATCTCTCAGCGCATCGCCGCTGCCAATTAGTGGGATAAGTAAAGGAGTCGCTTCGGGTATTTTCAGTTCTCCGGCGCGCCAAATCGCTCTTTCTAAAGGCCATTTGCTGGGAGTTTGATTAGCTAGACGGTTTAAGATTGCGACCTTGCGCGTGGCTGGTTTTTCTGGTTTAGCTAAAGTTTCTTCTACGGGCGGAGTGCTGACATCTTGATAGCCTTTTTTGGTCTTTTCAGCTACTAATTTAGCGAAAACTTTCTCCGCTTCTGCCAAAGGTACGGCTTGAGTTGTCTTGACCCCTTCTTTTAGATTTGCACCTCGCCGTCCGTAGCGGAAGTTAACCACATATCGATTTTCACCCGTTTGGCATAAATCGACTTCGTATACTTTGTCTGAAGTTCCTTCCTGGTAGTGCAGGGTTGTCCGTTTGATTAGTTGCATAGGGAATGGAGAGCGAGGGTTTTTTCTCTCGTTCCCAGGTTCTACCTGGGAATGCCGATCTGGAGGCTCCGGCCTCCGATTGTGGAAAGATGTACAAGAGGCAGAGCCTCTAGGATAGCGTTAAGAGGCGGGAGCCTGGGAACGCGATCGCCTAAATCTGCCCATAGAATCTGAGGGGGTGGCGGGGCGGGTTTACGTATATTGTTAGCCTGCGCCATAGATTGTCGGTTAAACCCGCCCCTACTATCATGTCCGTTGAATTGCCCATAATCAAAAAACCTCACAGAGTCGTTGCGTAGGGACACGGCATTATATATATCTCGAACAAACAGATAACCTTAATAATGCCGTGTCCCGGCTCCTAATTATGGGTAATCGACCGGAAATGATATAACGCGATCGCCTAAATCTGCCCATAGAATCCGAGGGGGTGGCGGGGCGGGTTTACATATATTGCCAGTTTGGGTCATAGATTGTCGGTTAAACCCGCCCCTACAAGAATTTGGCTATAACGAATATAAACTCGCCCCGGATGGATGGGGCGGGTTTTGGTGCGGCGCAAATCCGGAATCTTAACCTTCTGACAAACTGCCAATACTCAGCGGGACTAATTCTCCATGTCGCGTCAGTCCTAATAACATTGGTTCTTGAGGTCGGATAAACTCTCCTGTAAGCACGCAGCGTTCTTCTCGTTCGGCTGTGGCGGGAATGCTGGCGCGAATGTCAGAACGCGAAAACTGCGGTTTAAACGCTCCAGATTTCTGTTGCACGTAATTCCAGAGGATTTCGCGGATGAGCGCTTGATATCCTTGGTTTCCAGCTAGATCTTTGAGTCTATCTTTCAATTCCCGCTCCAAGCGTATGCTGGTAACGTCCATCTCGGTGGTGGGAATCCGGGTAGCAGTATTATTCGCGAACATTTTACTTTTCTCCTTTATGGGGTAGACAGATCTAATAATACAAGTGTAGTATTTTATTAGTAAGATTTCTAATCCAGAGCCTTCAAGAACTACCAACGTGATTCACCAGCAATCCCTTTCCACTTCAATGCCCGTCACCAGTCGCTTAGACGACGGTGCAGACGCCATTTGGGGCGTCACCAGGGGAATTGCAGTGGATTGTTTGTTGGAACTTTGGTATGGCTTGCAAGATCGAGGTAGAGAGGTCAAACCTAATTTGACCCTACTGTTTAACGGGCATAACGGATCGGCAGATTCATTAAGACGAAGCGGGAGGTACAGGCTTAAAGTGACTGTACCTATATAGAACGAGAAGAACCCAAAGCCTTCTAACCCCCGCTTCTAAGTAACCAGAGGCGGGGGTTCTTGTTTAAGGAGTTTAGATCGTGACATCAACATCGCAACCTCACAGGCAAAGACCAACAGAAGTGTTAGCCCAGTCGGTGGTAGTGTTCTCTAAGAACTATCTGCCAATGAGTCGAGTCAATATTAAGCGGGCAATTACCCTGCTGATAACGGGTAAAGCGGAACCGCTGAGCATTGATGAGACGGCGGCGTGGCAGGTGAAATCGGCGAGCCATTTATTTTATGTGCCGCAACAGATTCGCCTGACGTTTACCAGTAACGAACGACTGTGGAAAGTGCCGCCAGTGAATCGGCGTGAAGTTTTGCGACGGGATCGCCACAGTTGCCAATACTGCGGCTGTACAAAAAACTTAACGCTGGATCACGTAATTCCACGGTCAAAAGGCGGAAAACACTCCTGGGACAACGTAGTTATTGCCTGCGAAAGGTGCAATACCACAAAAGGCGATCGCACTCCTGAGCAAGCTGGAATGCAACTTTGCACCCAGCCAAAAGCCCCCCTCCACCCAGCCGTTGCTTTTGCCGAGCAATTCTGGCAGGAACAGCAACTCTAGGGGATGTGAAAATTGCAGATTTAAGATTTTAGATTTCAGATTTAATTCAAATCTGCAATCTGCAATCTTAAATCTACAATTCTCCCCGCCCCACTCAGCACTAAAACAATGGGAGATACCCGACGATGCTGAAACTCACCTATACCGAAAATGGATTTTATCTAGAGCGTCTGGCACAATCCCTAGAAGATTGGTTGACGGCAAGAGTGATGCTGTCTGTGCGCGCTGGGTGGCAAATCTGCATCGGTGCTAGCACCGCTTCGTTCTTGTTACCTGCCGATCTGCCTGGGATCGATCGCTTGCAAGCGGAAGTGCGGCGCGAAGATGCGGAAATTATCGATCTGTGCGTTAGCGATGCTGAATGCGTCGAAGTCAGCTTGCGCGGAACTTGGATTTCTACGAGTGCCGAAAGTGACGAAGGCGTGTTTGTGGTGACGTTGAGCGATCGCGTCGAGTTCTTCTTGTTCAAACTCTGGCAACTCTCTCAAACCTACGCCTCTTGCATGAGCGAATAATTGTGGGGTGGGCATCTTGCCCGCCCTTTTAATTCTAGGCAGTGAGGAGTCGAGGCCAGAAGCCAGTATTATGACTATGCAGCGTTGAGGCTCTGTTTGTGTCTGCCAAGGATGTTTTCCACGAAGCCGTAAAACAGGCACTTCAAAAAGAGCAGTGGGTAATTACTGACGATCCGCTCAGGTTTAAGTTTGGCAATGTCAACTTTCAAGTTGATCTGGGGGCAGAGCAATTGCTCGCAGCGGAGCGAGCCGGAGAGAAAATAGCGGTAGAGATCAAAAGCTTTTTGAATCCCTCTGCGATTACGGATTTTTACTCTGCATTGGGGCAGTTTCTCAGCTATCGTCTTGCTTTAGAGTCTGTTGAACCAGATCGGATGCTGTACTTGGCAGTCCCAGTTGATGTTTATCAAACATTTTTTCAATACGAGTTTACTCAAACTGCGGTACAACGGTATCAGGTCTTGCTAATTGTGTACGATCCAGCAAAAGAGGTGATTGTGCAATGGACAAGGTAGCCCAATATCGAAAGTTCGTTCAAACATTACTGAGTCATTATGCCAAAGATGATGTTTCGGATGATCAGGTCGAAGTGCAACTCATTTTCGATACTGAACGGGATCATTACCAGTGGATGAATGTCGGTTGGCAACACTTCAACCGAATTTACCGATGCATAATCCATTTTGATATCAAAGATGGAAAAATTTGGCTTCAGCAAAATTTGACAGACCAGAATCCGGCGGAGGAGTTGGTTGAAATGGGTGTTCCAAGAGAGGATATTGTCTTGGGATTACAGCCTCCTTACAAACGGCAGTATACTGATTACGGTGCAGCTTGAAATACAGTAGCTGCGCCTTTGAACGCTGACGTTGGAGCCGACCTGATAAAGGTTTTCCTTGGAACCAGAGTTGATCTGCGGCGGCTCCACTCCACCGTTGTACTGTTTCCCTATGGATGGGAAAAATACATTAGTCTTCCAATCAAATTCCCGTCATTATGTCGAAACTAATACTTCAAGTACGAACAAGGGATAACCTACTGGATCTACTTGCCAAGTCTGAATCTGCGGCTTGGGTTGTGGCAGACGATAAAATACAGAAAATTACACATATCCAAGTTGTGAATTTCCCAGGTACACAGATGATTGAAGGTGTGTTTGACCGCAGCACCAGTTATCGGAGAGATGATGGCAGACTTGTTGTGAAGTTTTTAGACGGTCGTATTGTCAATTGCAGCGTTCAATTTGATGGGCAAAACCCTGTCCGCTATATTTAAAGTGTACTGTTTACTCTTCGATTGAGGTTACTCAACATGGACATCACAGCTAGGTTGAATGAAATTGCAACTCTGAGCATTGAAGATAGAATTCTTCTTGTGCAAGCAATCTGGGATAGTATTGCAGCCGAACAAGCTTACCCCGATCTGACAGAGGAACAAAAGCGCGAGCTTGATTCTCGGATCGATGACTATGAAATGAATCCAGAGAATGTATTGACTTGGGAGGAAATCAAAGCATCGATTAAGGGAAAAAAATGAATTACGCACTGGTATTTCGCCCTGAAGTTCGCGAAGAACTTGATGAGGCGTACAGTTGGTAAGAGAGCTAACAGTCGGGGCTTGGCGACGAATTTTTAGGCTGTGTGGAGGAGATGCTAAATCGAATTTGTCAAATGCCCGAATCTTATGCAGTTGTATATCGTTTAGTTAGAGGTTATTGGTGAGGTAAACTTGTTTAATTGCCCTTTAAGCACCGAGAAGGCAAACCGCCTTGTCGAGCAACTAAAACTGGATAGCAACTGTTACGCTTTAGATATTGGGTGTGGCGAAGGCGAGTTTTTAATTCGAGTCGCCGAGCAATATGGCATTACAGGTGTTGGAGTCGATCGTAATTCAGAGTTAATTAATTTGGCTAAACAAAAAGCGAAAAAGAGGCTATCAAGCACAAACTTATCCTTTGTCTGTCAGGACGCTCAATCGTTTAACTGGGAAGCACACAAAGCCAACTTGATTATCTGTATCGGTTCAGAATTTATTTGGGGTGGTTATCGTCAATCTTTACAATTGTTTTCTCATTATTTAGTCAACTCAGGCTCATTACTGATTGGGACAGTATTTTGGAAACAAGAACCATCGCCAGAGTATCTTAGTCTGATGGCAGGAGAAAACCCGCACTTTGATTATATAACTACAGTAGATATAGCAATAGAAGAAGGTTTCATTCCGCTTTACTTGTGCCGAAGCAGCGAAGATGAGTGGGATGATTTTGAGAGTAGACAAGCACAAAAACGTTATTTAGCAGCAATGCAAAATGCTGATGAGACGGCATTTGAGCGGATACAAAGTTGGCAAAGAGGATATTTAAGATGGGGGATTGATACAATGGGGTTCGCTTTCTTACTGCTTCAGAAACGATGAGTACAGAGTTTGTTGTGTTGACGCGGCATAACAAGTCGCTGTACCAGAACTTACCAATATGGTCGGTTGTGTTGGAGAGGTTATCTGCGTCCGGAATATACAAGCGATCTGCTTTCTCCTTTTGCCTGTTCGCTTTCTCATTTCAGTCATTTGTATATTCATTTTGGTATTTTCCGCAAGCAAAATGGCAATTTACTTGCTCATTTTGCCTTTTTGTTTACTCATTTCAGTAATTCGCGCATTCATTTTAGTGTTTTCCGCAAGCGAAATGGTGATTTACTTGCTCATTTTGCCTATTTATTTATTCATTTCAGTAATTCGCGCATTCATCCGAGCGATCGCAGCAAGACCAACGTCAACACCAATGGCAAGCAAGCAGCCGCAACCAGTTAAGATGAGCGTTTGTAGGTTGGATCGTTTGATCGCGATCGCTATGGGCATCGCCAACTTGCTCAAATCAGCCCTCTTCCGACAAGAGAAAAGGGCTATTTGCACCTGTTCATCGAGGAAACAGCTAAACCGTGGTTCAATTTCAACCCTGATTTCTCAACTCTCGGACGATTTCCAAAAGCGAGATTTTTAGACCACACGGAATCAAAAGGACAGAGGATTTGTCGGTTTTCTGGAGACAACCACAAGAGCGCGTCTTCTAGGTCCGCTATGCGGTAGGTTTCGTTCAGCAGGATGCAGGTTAGCAGGCGATGAACAGCGATCGCTTGAGAGTCTGTTAGCACAATCATTTATCGCCCTCCTCTGTCGCCTTTAGACAAAATAACCAGAGCCTTATCAATATCCCGGACTTTGATGCCTCGAAGGGCAATCAGCAGCGAGCGGATGAGGGTGACCTCATCATCGGAGAGTATAACCATAAGCAAAACCTCACTGTGACAATTAATAACACTACTATGACGTTACCATAATAATACAGTGAGGTTCTAAAATTTTTAGGATTCCTCTTAATGCCTGTGTTTGCGTGGCGACAGATAAAGCCAGAATTACCGTGTACCTGCCTCAAGAGCTAAAAGATCGCTTAGCCGTGATAGCGGAAAAGGACAAGCGATCGGTCAGCGTCATGATCGAGATACTGATTCTTGAGGCTCTAGAGGCTAGGGATAAGGGGAAGGCGTAGCGATCTCCCAGATGTTTTGTTATAAGGTGTTGGCGGTGGTCACAAAGAAAAATCAGGTGACGATATACCTATCCGATCAGGTTAGAGACAGAGTTAAGGCGATCGCAGACAGAGAGCGGCGATCGTTTAGTTTTATTGCGGAAGAGCTTTTAATCAAAGGCTTAGAGGCTAAAGAAACTGGGGATAAGGGGAAGGAGTAGCGATCCTAAAATTGCTTGGCAGATCGTCCAAATTTGCACTTTGGCACAACGATGTCCTGCCAAGCTGTGTGGGATTATGGGAAGATATGACTTTATGCTTCTTATGCCTGCCGACAAAAAAAGTCTCAGAATCTATCTGACCTCGGACATTGAGAGAATTCTGAGGGTTCTAAGTGCTATCAAAAATCAGAGCATCAGTGAAACTGTGCAGATCGCGTTAGAGGAACACTTTGGCAAACCAGACAACCAAGATTTAATCGCTCGTCACAAAATCGATCAAATCAAGGAGAATTAGGAGTTACTTTCCTGCTGGAACGCTCAAAACTCTTCGAGGTTAGCATGGCGACAGATAAAGCCAGAATTACCGTATACCTGCCTCAAGATCTAAAAGATCGCTTAGCCGTAATAGCAGAAAAGGACAAGCGATCGGTCAGCGTATTGATTGAGATACTGATTCTTGAGGCTCTAGAAGCTAGAGATAAGGGGAAGGCGTAGCGAAAATGCCATCATAGAAGAACCAAGCGACGAGCATGGCAACAATGGAGAAGCAACTAAAACAAATCGTGATATCCGATCCAAAGGTAATGATGGGTAAACCTGTAATTGCCGGAACCCGCATTACCGTTGAGCTAATTCTAGAAAAACTTGCCGCTGGCGAAATCTGGGAACAAATCATCGAAGCTCATCCTCGACTAAACCGCGAGGCAATTCAGGCAGCATTGGCATTTGCCGCACAAGCTTTACGAGCCGATGTAATTTATCCGATTATTGAGGCAGCTTCGTAAATTTTGTCGCAGATGAAAATTTAGATAGGCAAATAGTTGAGCGCCTGGGGCAAGATGGTCACACCGTTTGGCACGTCGCTGAAATGGAGCCAGGAATTTCTGATGATATTGTGCTGGAGTTAGCCAACCGAGAAGTAGCTTTGCTGTTGACAGCGGATAAAGACTTTGGCGAGTTAGTGTTTCGCCTGCGTCGTGTGGCGTCTGGCGTCGTACTTGTTCGACTATCGGGGTTATCTCCCATCAGCAAGGCAGAGATTGTTTCTCGTGCGATCGCGCAACATTCTGAAGAGTTGCTAGGCTCTTTCACCGTCATCACACCAACAGCTATTCGCATTCGTAAAATCGAAAATTGAATGCGATCGCATCTATCCTGCACCAAGAGCGATCGCATCCCACTACGACGCTAAAATTGTCAGCCCTGGCAAAGAAGGCAAACTAACGTTATTAGCGTTCAAATCCTTTAAATAGATTGGCTTGCGTGTAAAGTTTGCCTGCATCACCGTTTTGTAATACTCTATATTCTTCCGCATCTACTTTGTATTCTTTTTTACTTCCATCGCCAAATTCAAACGTGATGTAATAATCTGTTTCAGTATCGTATTGTCCGCTAATCCCTTGCTTGCGTTTTTCGACAACGCGCACATCCCAACTAAAGACTGGCTGGGACGCTACGTAACCGGCTCCCCAAATCCGAAAAATAATCGCAACTAGGATCGAAGCCAAAAGAAAAGCAACTAGAACAACACCCAGATTCATTATTTTAACTGCCTTTTATTGATCGGGACTTACACAAAGAAACCGGGTTTCTATGAAAAATCGTCGTTTTGGAAAAGTAGGGGCGGGTTTAACCAATCAACTCACGGAACCACGAGATATCTCGTTAAACCCGCCCCTACACTACGCAGAAACTTTGGTGATAGGATCTTTGTGCGTAATTCATGTTGATGTTAAAGATTATACTCAGGTTGAGTCGAAAGAGCGATCGCTTCTATTTTGACATTTCCAGCAGTTCGGGAAGCGTCACAAAACGGTAGCCTTTCTGTTTAAGTCCGCTGATAATTCCCGGTAAAGCTTTGACACTGCCAGAGCGATCGCCGCCTCCATCGTGCATCAATATAATAGAACCCGGTTTCACACCCTTCAATACATTATTCACAAATGCTTCTGGTTTGGCGCGAGGATCGGTATCTGCCGAACTCACCGACCACATTACTACAGCCTGTTTCTGGCTTTTAGCATAGGCTGCCAATCCGTTGTTTAAAAAGCCTCCGGGTGGACGAAACAAGGAAGTTTTTACTCCTGTAGTCTTTTGTATTATCTCCGCTGTGCGTTCAATTTCGCTTCTGGCAGTTGCTCGACTCATACGACGATACCAGTGATGCCAGGTATGGTTGCCGATGGCGTGTCCTTCTGCAACTGTGCGCTGGAAGATTTCGGGATTAGCTTCTACCGCTTTACCAACCACAAAAAATGTGGCTTTGACGGTATGTGACTGGAGAATATCGAGAATTTGAGGCGTTTCAGGGGCTTGTGGGCCATCATCAATCGTTAACGCTACTACTTTCTCCCGATCGTCGGGTTTTACGTCATAAAACGTTTTTCCAGCAAACTTAGCTGGGACGGTAAATGCTGGGGGTGGTGTTATGGCTGGCTGTTGGATGGGCGCCTTCGCACCAGTTAATGCCTGTTTTTCTGGCGCTGCCTGATTCGATTCATCGGTTTGCACTTTCAGGTGCAACAGCATCCCCAAGGCAAAACCGATAGATGCGATCGCCAACACCTTTAATATCCTGCGCTGCTTTCCCAAGTACTTATCCATCGCACCAATCCTAAAACTGCTCTCATCTTACGACTCCGACTCCACCCGGAATCTCGATCTGCTTCAAATCCTGACATAGAGCCACTTTGAGACAATATCAAAAAATTTTCCCCAAACCCTTGACACCTTTGTATTATGTTAGTAGCATGAAATTGTAGGGCGAGAGAGACGCAACCGAAAGGCGAGTCAAAAGCCCAACGCAGAACCTTGAAAACTGAATATGTCACCCATTTTTTGACGAACCTTGGGCGTCACCACCCAAAGACAACCAAATCTAAAGTGGAGGCGCACCAAAGGAAAAGCGAAAGTGGTTAGACAATCGGAACAAACGACTTTTTTGGTAATACAGGAAAGACGTTGGTTCAAAGGAGATCGTCTGACACCAAAAGCGCTCAACTCAGTTGGGGCTAAAGTAATGCGGTTGCAAGCGAACACCAAGGTTTATGTAGGTAGATTCACAAGCAAACCGGAAAATTTATAGCAACACTGATCGACTGGAAACGATCGTATTTTTGATTGAAGATATGAGAGGAACCAGAGCATCTGTTGGTGATGTAGCACTGAGAGAATACATCAAAAATGTAGGTAATTGGTGTTAGTCAACAAAGCCTGGTGTTAGGCGATCGCATTCTAACCACAAATCAAAACAGCAGTATTTATGAGGCTGTAGCTCAGTTGGTCTAGAGCGCCTGTCTGTCGAACAGGAAGCCGCGAGTTCAAATCTCGTCAGCCTCGTTCGCATAGTCCCGTAGGCGAATTGGTATTAAGCCGTCTGCCCCTCAAGCAGAAGATTGCGAGTTCAAACCTCGTCGGGACTATTAGACCTCGACAATAATTCCCAAACCCTTTTCCTACTTGGTTTCTGGCTGATGGCACCGGGTGCCATCAGCCAGAAACCAACGTTTAAATAAGGGTTTGAAAATTTTTTAATAAAAACTCCCCCAATTTTATGGTCTGATTTTTCCGATTTTTTTTCACTTTGTAATCACTTTTAGTGACATATAACTATTGCACCTATCCGCCATCTTACTAATCCACATACTACGGGAATTATTAGCTCGTAATTTTCCGGATTTAAGCGAAATCTTGCGGCGGCTACTCGAAAAA
>NZ_JBHFNP010000091.1:0-25010 GCF_041929235.1 Microseira sp. BLCC-F43 | reverse complement strand
GCTCATAGTCAAGCCCCAATAATCTTTGGGTCTCTGAGGGATGTTTTTCTATATATTCCCGAAGTTGGCTCATGTCAGGGCAAAATTCCATTATAATATGGGAGCGCTCGCGGGAGAGTTTCTTTGTTGGAGAAGTCTATTGAATAATGGCGAGATTGTTGTAGAAATTGGCAAGCTCTAACATTTCATTCTCAGCAACGCATTCATCCCGCGACTCAAGCATAACGCCTCTCTGAGAAACCGGGTTTCTTAAAGAAGTTCGTAGTAGGCGCTAAAGCGCCTACTACGAACGCTGCGCGGTAACATAGATATTGTCCTCATATCGCCAACCATGACCACCTCTCCTCGTCGCTATCACATCACCACCTTCGGCTGTCAAATGAACAAAGCCGACTCGGAACGCATGGCTGGCATACTAGAAGATATGGGCTTTGCGTTCTCAGAAGACCCCAACGATGCAGATGTAATTCTCTACAACACCTGCACCATCCGCGATAATGCCGAACAAAAGGTCTATTCTTATCTAGGCAGACAAGCCAAGCGCAAACACGAACAACCCGACTTAACTTTAATTGTCGCCGGATGTGTCGCGCAACAAGAAGGCGAAGCTTTACTGCGGCGCGTCCCAGAATTAGACTTAGTAATGGGGCCGCAACACGCTAACCGATTGCAAGATTTATTGGAACAGGTATTTGAAGGCAATCAAATTGTTGCCACCGAACCCGTCCATATCATGGAAGATATTACCAAGCCGCGCCGCGATAGTAAAGTCACGGCTTGGGTGAATGTAATATATGGTTGCAACGAACGCTGCACTTATTGTGTAGTTCCCAATGTCCGAGGCGTAGAACAATCTCGCACGCCGGAAGCAATTCGCGCCGAAATGGCAGAAATCGGGCGTCAAGGATATAAAGAAGTAACATTATTAGGGCAAAATATCGACGCCTACGGCAGAGATTTACCCGGAGTTACTCCCGAAGGACGCCACCTGCATACCCTGACGGATTTACTTTACTACGTCCACGATGTACCGGGAATCGAACGGATTCGTTTTGCTACCAGTCACCCGCGTTATTTTACCGAAAGATTGATAAAAGCTTGTGCGGAATTGCCCAAAGTTTGCGAGCATTTCCACATTCCTTTCCAGTCGGGAGATAACGATATTCTTAAAGCAATGGCGCGGGGATATACTCAGGAAAAATATCGCCGCATAATCGATAAAATTCGCGAGTATATGCCAGATGCGGCAATTAGTGGCGATGCAATTGTTGGGTTTCCCGGAGAGACGGAAGAACAATTTGAAAATACGCTGAAATTAGTTGAAGAGATTGGTTTTGACCTATTAAATACCGCCGCTTATTCTCCTCGTCCCGGTACGCCCGCCGCACTGTGGGAAAATCAGTTAAGCGAGGAAGTAAAAGCCGACCGATTGCAGCGATTGAATCATCTAGTGAGTATTAAAGCAGCAGAGCGATCGCAACGCTACCAAAACCGCATCGAAGAAGTCCTCGTGGAAGACCAAAACCCCAAAGATCCTACCCAAGTCATGGGAAGAACCAGAGGAAATCGCCTTGCATTCTTCACCGGAAACATAAATGCACTAAAAGGTAAATTAGTCAAGGTAAAAATTACCGAAGTTCGTGCATTTAGCTTAACCGGAGAAGCGATTAATTTGTAGGGTGCGTTAACGCAGTGTAGGGCACCATCTGTAGGTGGTGCCCTACTAACATTAATTCAAAGTCAAAGTTCAGACAGGAAAGTAGAAATGACTACTGCGATCGCGCCCTGTCTAATTTTACAAACTATCATCTGTCACACAGCTTAGCGTTGCTTGATGCTCTAATTGCTGCTTGTGCTGTTGGACGAGGTGCCACACTCTGCACTTTCAACCTCAAGCATTATCGGATTGTGTCTGGACTTGTAACAGAACAACCTTATACGCGCTGAAATCTAGCCATAGTAGAGTGAGGAAATCCTCACTTTCAACCTCACATCGTCCGTAAAAGCACTATGCCACGATCCTGATATTGACAACTAGAGGAAATTTCAACTATGCAATCTCAAAATAGTGACTCTAAACAACGCACGTGGACTGATATTGCGACTCAGTTTTTTTTGGGTGCTGCTCTGGGACTGGTTTTTTCACTGATTCCCTTATTTTGTATATCGGTATCTACTTTATCGCTGACAACAATACAGATTGTGGCGCTCGCAGTCGGATTGGCAGCGTTTTGTGCCACATTATCTGCTATCTTTGGTAACAGGTTTTTGAGTCTGTTAACAACCGTCTTGGATTCTGTGCCTCCTGTTAGTTAAAGCGAGATCCTAGTCTCCTAGTTCCCAGGATCAGCCTCCCAGGCTCCTATCCTAGTTCCCAGGCTCAGCCTGGGAACTAGATTCCAGAGGCTCCGCCTCGGCGAAGCCTCCCTAAAGTAAGTGCCATTCAACCCTAATACTGACTAGCCAACCAAAAGTTTTTGCTCGTAATCATCTCGATCCCGATGGTGCAGCGGCGCAATTTGCAATCCCAGATCCACATCCTCAATCGCTCCCAGTTTATCACCTAGTGCAAAACGAGCCAATCCCCGGTTAATATAAGCCGAACTCAGATTAGGATCGAGTTGCAAAGCATGGTTAAAATCTTCAACAGCTTGGCGAATATCTCCCAATCTGTAGCGAATAAATCCCCGGTTATTATAAGTTCTGGCATCGTTGGGATTTAGCTGCAAAGATTGGTTAAAGTCGTTAATTCCTCCTTCTTTATCTCCCAATTCCGATCGCAGCAAACCCCGGCTAACATAAGCTTCGGCTAAATTAGTATCTATCCGCAATGCTTGGTTAAAATCTGCCAAAGCTTGCTGAATTTTTCCTTGGTTTCTGTAGGCAAGTCCCCGGTTATTATAGGTAGCTGCGTGGTTGGGATTGTGTTCCAATGCTCGATTAAAATCTTCAATTGCGCTTTGTAAGTCTCCCCGGTAATAGTAAACCAAACCTCGGTTATAGTAGGCATTCGCTTTTTTAGGATTGATAGAGAGCGCCTGGGTGTAATTTTCAATCGCTCCCTGACTATCTCCCATCACCGCGTAAAGATTCCCCCGGTTATTGTAAGCTTCGGCATCGACGGGATCGATTTCCAGCATATGGTTATAATCTTCAACTGCTTCTTGCTTTTTGCCTAGTTTATAGCGGGCAAAAGCGCGGTTGTAGTAAACATCTGTCAATTTGGAGTTAATTTCTAAGGCTTTTTCGTAATCTTCAACCGCCGCATTATTTTCGCCTAAGTGAAAGCGAACCAGAGCGCGATTATTGTAAGCTTCCACTAAGTACGGATCGATTTTTATCGCCTGACTAAAATCTTCAATCGCTCCTTGTTTATCGCCTAATTCAAAGCGAGCCATTCCTAAATTGTTGTAAGCTTCTGCTAAGGAAGGATTAATTTTTATAGCTTGTTTGTAATCGGCAATTGCTCCTTCTTTATCCCCCAATTTAAACCTGGCAATACCGCGACTCAGGTAAGCTTCAGCTATGTGAGGATCGAGCTGTAAAACTTGGTTAAAGTCTGCGATCGCTAGCTGATGATCTCCCAACTCAAAGTGCAGCATCCCCCGGTTGATGTAAGCTTGAATAAACTCTGGCTCCAGCTGTAAAGCTTGGTTAAAATGGCAAATTGCTTCGAGTTGCTCTCCTATAGCGCGCAGCGCATTTCCCCTACTGTTGTAAGCAACTGCATATTGCGGATCTATTTCCAGCGCTTGGTTAAAGTCTTCAATCGCTGCTTGATAGTCGCCTAATTCATGCCGTGCTAGTCCCCGATTGTAGTAACCTTTTGCACATTTTGGCTCTATTTGCAATACTTGATCGAAGTATTCAATAGATTCTTGATAGTTTCCTTCTCTAGCTCTTTCCGTTCCTTGGCTCAAACATTGCTCAATAGTCATCTTTTCTTCTTCCTGGTAGTCACCTGGCAAATTTTTTTCTGCGTCTTGCTTTAATAATTTTTTAACAATCATAGTAAGCCGTTCCTGATGAAGTAATAGTTTGTAGAGCAGATGCTTGTTGTTTTGAGAAATTACCCAAGCCACAGTATCTGCGAGTGGGTTAAAGCTGAAGCACGCAATTTTGGCGTATACTCTTACAGCAGAATTTTCACCGAGCAGGGTGGCGAGGTTCTGAGTCTTGCGTTAACGATTCAGGGTGATTATCTGGACACTTAGCTCGATCTGTTGGTAGCTCCTCGGTGAATACACTGTCTATCTTCGCAGAAGAATCACTTAATTTCTCACGCTTTACTTAATCTTTAAATCTAATTTTGTTTGTCTTTACAAAAAAGTAATGATGGGGCATGGATAGTAATAAATATTACAGATGCCCCAGGCTTTATGCCCTATGTCCGGGAGAAAATATAGATTTTCTGAGTTTCCAGGCGATCGCAAACCGAGGAAGGTAACCGATCGATCGGGAATGTTTGACGATCCAGTTGTACCTGCAAGCTGGTGAGGGGGTCAACACCGGGGGAAACGAGGAATTCCAGGTGGTGGAGATCGGACCAACTCACGAGGTGGTCGAGTAAGCGAGCGATCGCTTGCAGGTAAGGATGGTTTGGTTGGCGATACCAGTCGGGGGTTGCCAAATTCGGTTGATCGAAGCCCAAATGGAACGTGAGGGAAGATTGACCGAATAGAGCGATCGCGACGCTACGCGCTTCTTCCTGCAACAGCAAGTGGAACTGCGCCGCCAAATGGCGCACTTTTTCCAACCTCTCGTAGCGTTGAGCGATCGACTGGTCTTCATCCACCCAACCTACCGCCACCGTCACCAGATAAGTCTGCAACAGCATGTGACCCAGCTTCTTCGCCTTGGTCGCCAGATAGATCGAATTATAGGTATTGGCCTCGATCAGTAGCGGTACTCGTTCCACCACTTCCAAACCGTAGCCCTTCACCCCGGCAATTTTGCGGGGATTATTGGTAATCAGGCGAATTTTGTGAATTCCCAGATCCGTGAGAATTTGCGCCCCCACGCCGTAATTCCGCAAATCTGCTGGGAAACCCAGCCGTTCGTTAGCTTCCACCGTATCCAGCCCCATATCCTGCAAAGAATAGGCTTTCAACTTATTAATCAAGCCGATACCCCTGCCTTCTTGTCGCAGGTAAACCACAACCCCCATCCGGGCTTTCTCGATTGTATTGAGTGCCGATAGCAGCTGCATCCGACAGTCGCAACGCAGGGAACCCAAAGCATCCCCCGTCAGACATTCCGAGTGCATCCGCACCAACACCGGCTGATTTTGAAACTGGGCGGGGTCACCCTTAACAATCGCGACGTGTTCGGAATTGTCCAAGGTATTGCGGTAGGCGTAAATTTGGAAATTACCGAACTCGGTAGGTAAAGCCGCCACCGTCTCGCGACAGACAAACCGTTCGTGCTGGAGGCGATAGCTAATTAAATCCGCGATGCTGATAATTTTGAGTTGGTGAGTTTGGGCGTATTCGATTAACTGGGGTAACCGCGCCATCGAGCCGTCGGGGTTCTGAATTTCGCAGATTACCCCAGCCGGGTATAACCCAGCCAGTTGAGCTAGGTCAACTGCTGCTTCCGTATGACCCGCGCGTTTAAGCACGCCTCCATCTCTAGCGCGCACTGGGAAGATGTGACCGGGGCGACGCAAATCTTCTGGGCGCGTGGTGGGGTTAATCGCGACTTGGATCGTGCGCGCGCGGTCTTCTGCCGAAATGCCCGTCGTTACCCCCAACTGAGGACCAGCATCGATGCTGACTGTGAAAGCAGTTTGATTGCTGTCGGTATTGTTGGTGACCATCAACGGCAGGTCTAATTCATCCAGGCGTTCACCCGTCATCGCCAGACAAATTAACCCCCGCGCATTTACCGCCATAAAATTAATCACGTCGGGGGTAGCGAACTGAGCCGCGCAGATCAAGTCGCCTTCGTTTTCGCGAGCTTCGTCATCCACTACCACGATCGCTCGACCCGCCTTAATTTCTGCCAGCGCGCAGTCAATTGAGTCAAACTGAAAAGATCGATCGGACAAGTTTTGCGGCGATTCCACAGATTAGTTCCAGTCAATAAATTTTAAGTTTTTTTTAAAGCTTTCCCTCAAGTTAGACAGGTGCAAACCTCTAACTTTGTATTAGTGTAGGAAAGCCGATGGGGATTGCTGCTCTTGGTGACATTTCCTTGCTTAGAGCAGGGAAAGGTTGCCCGTTTTTAGCTGCCTCATCCCACCCTACCTTGTCTCTAGGCACCTTGAACGGGTGCGATCAAAACCTGTTGGTGATGAACCAGACAAGGAGAACTCCCTACCAACTAATTATGACTACGATATTGCCCGACAATCCAGTTTGGAAGTAAGCAACAAGTGCATAACGGACAGGGATATTCGGCATAAATGCTACTGGGCAATTCTTGAGTTTGTTCCCCAAGGTTCGTCTACAAGTCCAAGCACCTTGTACTATGGATTGTTGACTTGCGATCTCTCCACCCCAAACGTTGCAGCGATCGCAACTACGGGCACGGCATTCTACAAACTTTTGATCGAAATCAAAACCGTTTCTAGCCCATGCCCCTACTACGAACGACGGCGCCCAAGCGCCTACTACGAACGACTGGGCGTGAAGCGTTCGCGCAGCGGCGCGGATGCGCTTAGCTATCGCTCCAAGAATCGCCCGGAAGGCAAGTCTGGTGACCAACGCCACCACCTCTGGCAAGCAACAATGTTGTCTACCGTGAAAATGCCAGGGAGCGCAGTTGCCTTAATACTAATTGTAGTTCCCAAGCCAAACCGTGCTTTTAGTACTACAATGCAGCAAAAGTTTAACTATTTTGAACCACAAGTTTACAAGGGTCAAGTGTTATGGGTGATTTAGGGCGCGTTCCAGTTGGAATTATCGGCGCGTCGGGTTATGGGGGAGTGCAGCTGGTAAGGCTGTTGATGGATCATCCCAGGGTGGAATTGGTTTACTTAGGCGGTGAAAGCAGTGCTGGAAAACCATTTTCCGATCTTTACCCCCACCTGGGAAATCTGGTCGATCTGATCGTCGAGCCAATTGATTTAGAAAAAATTGCGGCTCGCACTCAAGCGGTGTTTCTTTCCCTGCCGAATGGGTTAGCCTATCAGATCGCTCCGGAACTGTTGGCTAAAGGATGCAAGGTATTGGATCTTTCGGCAGACTATCGCTTTACCGATTTGAATACTTATACCACTTGGTACGGAGGCGATCGCCATGACCGCGAAGTAGCATCCACTGCTGTATACGGCTTACCGGAATTGTACCGCGATCGCATCGCCCAATCCAAGCTGATTGGATGTCCCGGTTGCTACCCCACCGCCAGCTTGTTGGCGCTTTCCCCCCTGCTCAAACAAGGTTTAATCGTCCCGGACACCGCGATTATCGATGCTAAATCCGGCACATCGGGCGGCGGACGTCAAGGCAAAATCAACCTACTGCTTGCCGAAGCCGACAACTCTTTGGGCGCTTATAACGTCGGGCGTCACCGCCATACCCCGGAAATCGAGCAAATTTGTAGCGATTTAGCCGGACACGAAGTCACGGTACAATTTACACCCCACCTGATCCCGATGGTGCGCGGTATTTTGGCAACCGTTTACGCCACCCTCCGCGATCCCGGTCTGGTGCGCGAAGACTTAGTTACAATTTATACTGCATTTTACCGAGCATCTCCTTGGGTCAAAGTCCTGTCGAGCGGAGTTTATCCCCAAACCAAGTGGGCGTGCGGAACTAACAATTGTTACATAGGAGTCGAAGTTGACGCCCGTACAGGACGGATCATCGTCATGTCAGCAATTGATAACTTAATCAAAGGTCAATCCGGTCAAGCCATCCAGTGTTTAAACCTGATGATGGGTTGGGAAGAAACTCTGGGATTGCCCCAGTTCGGCTTTTATCCTTAATCGGGGGAGGGTATTTTAGATTTCAGATTGCAGATTTCAAATTGAATTAAATCTGCAATCTGCAATCTGGAATCGGCAATTCGCCTACTTCGGTCCTAACCCAACTGCACCGGCATAAACCGCTTGGTCGCCCAATTCTTCTTCAATTCGCAGCAGGCGGTTGTATTTAGCAACTCGTTCGCTGCGACACAAGGAACCCGTTTTGATTTGACCGGCACGAGTCGCCACCGCCAGGTCGGCAATCGTGGTATCTTCGGTTTCGCCGGAACGATGGCTGATAACAGAACGATAGCCGTTGCGCGTTGCTAGGTCGATGGTTTGTAGGGTTTCGCTTAACGAGCCAATTTGATTGAGCTTAATCAAAATCGCGTTTCCGGCTTTTGTCTCGATGCCTTTTTGTAACCGCGTGGGGTTGGTAACAAACAAGTCATCGCCTACCAATTGAACGCGGGAACCGATTTTATCGGTTAGCAGCGTCCAGTGTTGCCAATCTTCCTCGTGCAACCCATCTTCAATCGAAACAATGGGATATTGCCCTACCAACGTCCCCAAATACTCGATAAACTCTTCTGGGGCGTGGGCTGAACCATCATAAACATATTGACCCTGTTTATAGAATTCGCTCGCGGCGACATCCAGCGCCAGGGCGACTTCTTCCCCTGGTTTATAGCCTGCTTTTTCAATTGCAGCTACCAGCAAATCCAAAGCCACCTGATTCGACGCTAGATTGGGCGCAAAACCGCCTTCATCGCCGACACCAGTCAGCAAACCTTTATCATCCAACACCTTGCTGAGGGTGGCGAATACTTCCGCCCCCCAGCGCAGCGCTTCCCGGAACGAAGGCGCACCCACCGGGACGATCATGAATTCTTGAAAATCAACGTTGTTAGCTGCGTGGGCGCCGCCATTGATCACGTTCATCAAGGGAACGGGTAACAGGTTTGACAAAGGCCCGCCCAAGTAGCGGTACAGCGGGATCGTCAACGCGGCGGCACTCGCTTTCGCGGCGGCGAGGGAAACCGCTAGAATCGCATTGGCTCCCAGATTGGATTTATTTGGGGAACCGTCTAACTCGATCATCGTGCGGTCGAGGAGTTCTTGGTTGAGGGCATCGAGATCGAGTAGTTCGGGGGCAATTTTGTCGTTGACGTTCTGCACCGCCGTGAGGACGCCTTTACCGCCGTAACGGCTTTTATCCCCATCGCGCAGTTCGTGAGCTTCAAACGTGCCGGTAGAAGCGCCGCTGGGGACTTGGGCAATTCCGGCAATGCCGTTGGCTAGGTAGACTTCTGCTTCCACCGTAGGACGCCCGCGGGAATCGAGAATTTCCCGCGCTTGAATGTGATCGATGGCAGTATTTAGGGTATCAGTCATGGCGTATAACCTCGTGTAGGGAAGCGATCGCGCGCCGCTTGCATTCAGGACTGCCGATAATTATCGGAGCAATCAGATCGATTGTTAAGCATAGGGGTTTAACCGCCCCTTCCCCCTGAGATTAAACATCTCTACTGATTTGGGTAATGGGTAATAGGTAATGGGTAGAGGAGTGACGCCAAGAAACCGGGTTTCTGGGAAAAATCTTCTCAGCAGAAACCCGGTTTCTTGAACAAATCACCTTTGTTTCTCGGAAAAATCTGCGACTTGGAACCAGAGATCTACGAATAAACCCGGTTTCTGAGGCAAATCACCTTTGTTTCTCGGAAAAATCGTGGCTTTGGAACCAGAGATAGCAGCAAGAAACTTTGGTGATGGCCTAGACCAATTAGCGATCGCCCTAAAATGAATAAAAGTTAAAAAATTCGGAGTTGCGTACCATGCGAATGCTACACACCATGCTGCGCGTCGGTAACCTGCAAGAGTCGCTAAAGTTCTACTGCGACGTTTTGGGCATGAAGTTGCTTCGCCAAAAAGACTATCCAGATGGGAAATTTACCCTCGCTTTTGTCGGATACGGCGATGAGTCCGACCACACCGTCATCGAATTAACCTACAACTGGGGCGTCGAGCGGTACGATCTCGGTAACGCCTACGGTCACATTGCCCTTGGTGTCGATGATATTTACACCACCTGTGAAGAAATTAAAGCTCGTGGCGGTAAAGTAGTACGGGAACCGGGACCAATGAAACACGGTTCAACGGTAATCGCTTTTGTCGAAGACCCCAATGGATATAAAGTTGAATTGATTCAACTCGGTACTCAAGGTTCTGCTCCCACCAGCAGCGAATCCCAACCAGAAACAGTGGCTAGCAAATAATACCTGTTTGTTTTTCCCCGTTCAAAAACCCCTAAACAAACCGGGTTTTTGAACCAAGATCTGTAGGGGCACGGCGTAGATAAGTGCTGATTTTTACGCCTAATATGAGTTCCAGCTTTTCACCCTGAAATTAATTCTCTCCGCGTCCCCGCATCAGGAGCGTCCCCGCGTCAGTCCTAACGATGGGTTGCCGTGCCCCTACAATTTATTGGTTAACTGATTTTTTCTTCTGATTAGAAGCTGCAACTACAGCACCTGTGACTAATAGGGCAGCAATCGTACTTGGTTCGGGTACGCTTGTAGAAGGAGTTTGACCAAATATATCTGCGCGCCCCCGATCGCTTAAACGACCTGCTTTAATTTGATACGCAACTCGTGCGCCCCTTGTAGCTTCAGCAAAAGGAGCCTGGGTAAACGTCATCGTCGATTTACCAGACAGGGTGAAGTCACCCGTCAATCCGCCGATCATGATATATTTTAACGTGTCGGCACTGTTAGATTCTAATCCATTGAGCGATTGACCGTTTAGTCTCAAATCGCCGATCAACATGCTGCCGTTATCCGCTCTCGTCCGCAAAAACAAATCTGTAAAAGGAGCGGTAAAACTAGAACTGGTTAACACTCTATTGCCAACAGTATAGGTGACTTGCGAACCAGTTACTTGCAGGATGAAATCTACCGCTTGACCGCTGGTGAATCCATAATCGCTGGAAGCAACACCGGGTAAGCTGCGGGTGAATGGCGCAGAATTGTTTGAATAAACTGCATCAAAGATATGCAGTTCCTTGTCTCCACTCCAAGGATTTTGACCTTGAACTGCGTTGTTGCCTATTTGGCTTTGAACGACAAACTCCTCCCAATAGTCGCCGCTAGAAATTAAAGATTCAAATTGGCTATCTGTGTATTCGGGGGCATATCTGATTGTAAATGCATTGGCAGTTGCAGGTAATGAAACTAATCCCAGGGTAGTGACTGCTAATGCGAATAAGTCTTGACTGATGCGCTTCATTTTTGCTCGGTTGATTGGCTAGTATTTTAGTTGATTTTTACTGGTGGCGAAGCCGGTTGATGTGATTCATCTCACCCGATTTATCCTTTCTGCATACGTTGGTAATTTGTGAAAATTATGTGAGAAATATTTGCAGCAGGCAGAATGATAAATATAAAATCCAAACCAGCTATACCAAGAATAACCTTTACAATTGGGTAGAAGGGGTAGAGACAAACGATTTTTAACAAAGATTTAAATAAGCTCTAGGAAGTTGAAGCGAATATATCAGAAACCGGGTTTCTTCATAGATCTCTGGTTGAAAAATCAAGGATTTATCAGAGAAACCCGGTTGATTTGCGTAATTACAGCCGATAAAAAGGCTAAATTACGCAGAAAATCAGCCAAAAAATTGCTCAATTAAGCGAAATTACAGTCAAAATTACAAAACCCAAAGTAGCAGCAACAGACTGGTGCATCCGCAAAAATCCGGGATCAGGTGGAGCAAAAGTGCGTTGCGGACGGACTTCCCCGTTGTTGGGGGCGGATTTACATAGAGCATCGGCGCGTTCGGTAAAGAGCGAGAATTAATAAAATAGAAGAGACGAACCGTTGTACGTGCGGCAAGCGGGGAATTTACGCCTGGGGACTGTTGATGCCGTCATCCAAAGGTTGAAGCAGGAAGCTTTCCGTCAAAAGGAGGGAAATGCTCCCTCTTCCTCAGACTGACAACAAACAGCCGGGGAAGGCAATACCATAGGTAAAATCACAGCAGTTGCTGAAATACCGGATAATTATACAAAAGAGCTTTTTAACCAATGCAGCCAACGGACTCTAATAAGTTTACTGATAAAGCCTGGGACGCAATAGTAAAATCGCAAGACGTAGCGCGGCGCTACCAGCAGCAGCAGCTGGAAGTAGAGCATTTGGCGATCGCTCTCGTTGAACAAGATGGTCTGGCGCAGCGCATTCTGGGACGATTAGGCGTAGATAGCGATCGCATGACGCAGCAAATCGAAGCATTCATGCGAACTCAACCCAGAGTACCCAAAAGCGACCAGTTATATTTGGGACGCAGTTTAGATGTAATGCTCGATCGGGCGGAAGCATTGCGGGAAAATTGGGGGGATGGTTATATCTCCGTCGAACACATGTTACTCGCCCTCGCCGAAGACGAACGGATGGGACGCCGCTTACTGCGCGGGTTCGATGTCGATGCTCAAAAACTAGAAGCGACAATAAAAGCAGTTCGCGGTTCGCAAAAAGTCACCAATCAAAACCCAGAGTCGCGCTACGAAGCACTGGAAAAATACGGACGGGACCTCACCGAACAAGCAAAAGCAGGTAAACTCGACCCTGTAATTGGGCGCGATGACGAGATTCGCCGCGCCATCCAAGTGCTATCCAGAAGGACGAAAAACAACCCCGTGCTGATTGGAGAACCGGGGGTGGGGAAGACTGCGATCGCAGAAGGTTTAGCCCAGCGTATCGTCAACGGCGACGTTCCGGAATCCCTCAAAAACCGCCGTCTGATCTCCCTCGATATGGGTAGCATTGTCGCCGGAGCAAAATATCGCGGCGAATTTGAAGACCGCCTCCGCGCCGTTTTGCGGGAAGTAATCCACTCGGAAGGTCAAATTGTCCTATTTATCGACGAACTCCATACCGTCGTCGGTGCGGGAACCGGATCTCAAAGCGGCATGGATGCTTCCAATTTACTCAAACCAATGCTGGCGCGCGGAGAATTGCGCTGTATCGGCGCCACAACTCTCGATGAATACCGCAAATTTATCGAAAAAGATGCGGCTCTAGAGCGGCGCTTTCAACAAGTTTTCATCGATCAACCCAACGTCGAAGATACCATCTCAATTCTGCGCGGAATTAAAGAACGCTACGAAGTCCACCACGGAGTCAAAATTACCGACTCGGCGTTAGTCGCGGCGGCGACCCTAAGCGATCGCTATATTTCAGATCGATTTTTACCAGATAAAGCGATCGACTTGGTAGACGAAGCAGCCGCCAAGTTGAAAATGGAAATAACCTCAAAACCAGAAGAGTTGGAAACCCTCGAACGCCGCTTAATGCAGCTGGAAATGGAAAAACTCTCCCTCGAAGGCGAAGGAAACCGTCTCGGCGCGGTGACGGGAACTTTCCGCACTTCGGCGGAACGCTTGGAACGGATTCAAGCTGAAATGAAACAGTTACACAACAAACAGTTGGAACTGAACTCCCAATGGCAAGGGGAAAAACAGCTGTTAGAAGCTATTAATGCCATGAAAGAAGAAGAAGACCAACTGCGCGTCTTAATCGAACAAGCGGAACGGGCTTACGACCTCAACAAGGCGGCACAATTAAAATACGGCAAATTGGAAACCTTGCAGCGCGATCGCGAAGCAAAAGAAACCGAACTCCTCAAGCTGCACTCCCAAGGTTCCTCCCTGTTGCGCGAACAAGTAACCGAAGAAGATATCGCCGAAATTGTGGGTAAATGGACGGGAATTCCCGTTAACCGACTATTAGAGTCAGAACGGCAAAAATTACTCCAACTCGAAGCTCAACTCCATCAGCGAGTTGTGGGACAGCATGAAGCCGTATCAGCCGTTGCGGCGGCGATACGCCGCGCTAGGGCGGGCATGAAAGACCCCGGACGCCCAATAGGCTCATTTTTGTTCATGGGACCCACAGGAGTCGGCAAAACCGAATTAGCCCGCGCTTTAGCCCATTCTTTATTCGACGCCGAAGACGCCCTCGTGCGCCTCGACATGTCGGAATATATGGAGAAACACTCGGTTTCGCGGTTAGTCGGCGCACCTCCAGGATACGTAGGTTACGAAGAAGGCGGACAACTTTCGGAAGCGATTCGCCGCCGTCCTTATTCAGTAGTATTGCTCGATGAGGTGGAAAAGGCGCATCCCGATGTGTTTAATATTTTGTTACAAGTGCTGGATGACGGACGGATTACCGATTCCCAGGGCAGAACCGTAGATTTTCGCAATACGGTAATTGTAATGACGAGTAATATAGGAAGCGATCGCATCCTAGAATTCGCCGGAGACGATAATCGTTACGAAATCATGCGGAAACAAGTGATGGACGCCCTCAGAAAGCAATTCCGTCCCGAATTCCTCAACCGCGTTGACGATACTATCATCTTCCACGCCTTGGGGCGCGGCGAATTGCGGCAAATTGTGGCAATTCAACTGCAACGCCTGCGGAAATTACTCGCAGACCAAAAAATCGGTGTGGAAATCTCCCAGGCGGCTGCCGATCATATCGTCGAAGCGGGGTACGATCCAGTGTACGGCGCGCGTCCGCTCAAGCGGGCAATACAGCGAGAATTGGAGAATGCGATCGCGACTAAAATCTTAGAAAACGCCTTTGTTCCCGGCGATACCATTTTCATCGATTACGCTGATAACGCCTTAATGTTTAATAAAAAACCGAACTTGGGCTTATCAGCGGCAATTCAAGCTGTAGAACGGTAAAATTGCAGCAAAAGTGCAAGAGGCGGGTTGTGAAAAATTTGTGAAAAAACCATTGATGCAAAACCCGCCTCTCTTGTGGGGTGCAGATGGAAAAATCAGCCTGAGAGTATTTGTAAAATTAATCAAATCTGTGTAAGGTTTCTCAGTAAATGTGGGCATACTCTAAAAAGAGGGAGCCCGGAGAAATCGGGATGCCGTTGCTAGGAAATTTTATGAAACCCCAACCAACCTGCATAGACTTTACCGTAGCTATTCCTACCTACAACGGGGAAAGGCGTTTACCAGAAGTGTTGGATAAACTGCTCAAGCAAATTAATGCAGAACACATCGCTTGGGAAGTTATTGTGATTGACAATAACAGCACCGACCAAACCAAAAAAGTAGTTGAAGAATATCAAAAAAACTGGCCTTTAAGTCATACTCTAAGATATTGCTTTGAGCCTCAAAAAGGACTATGCTTCGCCAGAAAACGCGCCGTAGAAGAAGCCAAAGGCAAATTTGTCGGATTTATCGACGACGACAATTTACCAGCACCAGACTGGGTAGAACAAGCTTACGCCTTTGGAATGGAACGCGATCGCGTCGGTGCTTACGGGAGTAAAATTAAAGGTGAATTTGAAGTAACTCCCCCAAAAAACTTTGAAAGAATTGCGCCATTATTGGCACTGACAGATAGAGGCACGCAACCTTGCATATACGAACCTAATAAAAAAATACTACCACCCGGAGCCGGATTAGTTGTACGCAAGCAAGCCTGGATGGAAAACGTTCCCACAAACCTGCTTCTTGGCCCAAAAGGCAATGATAAAACAATCCAAAGAGGAGAAGATTTAGAAGCAGTTTTATATATTCAAAAAGCTGGATGGGAACTTTGGTATAATCCCAAAATGTACGTCGATCATCGCATTCCCCGCGAGCGCCTAGAAAAAGATTATCTGCTGAAATTATGCCGCAACACGGGGCTGGCGCGCTATCACACGCGAATGCTTAGCGTCAAACCTTTTCAGCGACCCTTGGCTTTGCTGATTTATTTGCTCAACGATGTGCGAAAAATAATAGTTCATCTGTTGAAGTATAATGCAGCAATTCGCGACGATTTAGTAGTAGCTTGCGAAATGCAGCTTTATCTAGGCTGTCTCGTCAGTCCTTTTTACATCTGGAACAAATACGGTCAAAAATAGTTAGGAAGGTAGCTTGCCCTTGTCAAAAGCTTGTGTTAGCCTGAAGCCTATAGAATCGATGGCAAGTCAGGTGCATTTTACCGTAACTATTTGTACTTATAACGGTGCAGAGCGCATCCCAGAAGTATTAGACCAACTGCAAAAGCAAGTTGGTACAGAAGCGATTGAGTGGGAAGTAGTGGTGGTGGACAATAATAGCAGCGATCGCACCGCAGAAGTAGTCGCTGGCTACGCACAAAACTGGCGCAAAGATAGTCAGTTAAGATACATATTTGAACCCAAACAAGGCGTTTTCTACGCTCGCATTAAAGCCGTAGAGTCAGCACAAAGTAACGACCTAATAGGTTTTTTAGATGACGATAATCTACCCGCAGAAAACTGGGTAGCCGAAGCTTTTCGCTTTGGTAAAGAAAACCCTCAAGTAGGCGCATATGGAGGCATTATTCATGCCAAACTCGACGAAAATCCACCCCCTTACTTCGAGCAAGTAAAAGGATATTTAACAATTTTCAATCGGGGAAAAACAGCATTTTGTTACAAACGCTCCGATAAACCTCGTCGAGTTCCTCCAGCACCCGGAGTAGTTATCAGAAAAAAAACGTGGGAAGAAACTATACCGCCGCCAGAAAAACTCTTAATAGCTGGGAGAGATGAAAAAACAATGGCTGCTGGTGAAGATGCAGAAATGATGTTTTACATTCAAAACAGCAAGTGGGAAGTGTGGCACAATCCCAAAATGGAAATATGGCATCACATTCCCCCCCATCGCTTAGAAAAAGATTATCTGCTTAAACTTGCTCGTGGCTATGGTTTTTCCATTCATCTAACCCGCCTAGCTCGATATTATCCTTGGCAACGACCTTTCATACTATTATTAACACCATTTTATACGTTGCGGGATAGCTTAAAAGTTGTAAATTATTACCTACGACACAAAGAGATTATTGCCAAAGATTTTGGCAAAGCTTGTGAATTAGAGTGCATGATAGGTCAGGTTTACAGTCCTTTTATCAAGTTATATGAATTGAGAGAAGCGCTAAAAAAATGAACATAGCTTACATTACCGAATTCGATATTAATAGCAATCAAAATAATTGGCAGAGGCATCAAATAGGTCATTGGGGAAGATGTTATTACATGGCTAAATCCCTAGAAGATGAACTGACAACGCTTCACTATTTGGGGCCTTTAACTAAAAAAGATGCCCTGTTACCTAAAATTAAATCGCGTTTATACAATCAAGTTTTAAAGCAAACTTACCACCCTTGGTCAGACCCGATTTTTAATAAAGATTATGCGCGTCAGATAGAAAGAAAACTATCTAATATTAATGCAGATGTAGTGGTTTCTCCTGATATAAATTTTATCGCTTATCTTGAATGGGAACGCTCTCTCATATTATGGGTAGATACTCTCTATACAGGCTTGATAAATTATTATGTCGATTACATGAATCTCTGCCAAGAAACTAGCCAACATTTGAGGGAAATGGATAGGCTAACTTTGAATAAATGTACTAAAGTTATATTTTCATCAGACTGGATGGCTAAAAAAGCTATTGAAACCTATCAAGTTGACCCAGCCAAAATTAATATAGTTCCTTTTGGAGCCAATATAGAATGTAACAGAACCATCGAGGATATAAATAATATAGTCAAAACCAGACCAAAAAATCCATGTAAATTACTATTTATTGGCGTTGATTGGGTAAGAAAAGGCGGCAAAATTGCCCTGGAAGTCGCAAAAGAATTAAACAAAGCAGGATTGGATACAGAATTAACAATAGTTGGTTGTCAACCGATTGCTAACGAACCAACACCCAACTTTGTCAAATATTTAGGATTTATCGATAAATCTAAAAAAGAAGGAATTGAAAAACTCAATCATTTGCTAGCAGAATCCCATTTTCTGATCTTACCTTCACAAGCAGAATGCTACGGACATGTTTTTTGCGAAGCCAATTCTTTTGCACTCCCTTGTTTAGCAACAGATGTCGGGGGAATACCCAGTATTATTAAAGATAATTTGAATGGCAAAACTTTTCCATTAACTGCCAGTATTGCCGATTACTGCACTTACATTTTTAATTTAATGAACAACTATCGAGACTATGAAAAACTCGCTATTTCATCATTTAACGAGTACCAAACCCGCTTAAACTGGACTGTAGCTGGTAAAAAAGTTAAAAATATTTTGAACGAAATTATATGAAATTAGCTTACGTTACAACTTACGATGTTTTGAACAGTTCAAATTGGCCTAAATATCAAGTAGGACTTTGCGGTGCAGGTTATTACCTAGCGCAAGCTTTAGAAAAACAATCTGTCACCATTGACTATCTTAGCTCTTTCAAGAAAAAAGTTTCTCCCGTGACTAAAGCTAAGTGGAGTTTTTATCGGTATTTGCTCAAAAAAGACTACTATCGCTGGTCTGAACCATTAGTACTGAGAGATTACGCCGCTCAAATTTCCCAAAAATTGCCTAAATTTAATTCAGACATAGTGCTTTGTCCAGAAAATGCAGTCCCAATTGCCTATCTCGAATGCAAGCAACCAATTGTTTTGTGGACAGACTCCGCCTTGATAGGATTAATTGACGTATATCCATATTTGAGCAATCTGTGTAATGAAACAAAGCGCAATATATACGCTTTAGAAAAAGCCGCCTTAAATCGATGCGAATTAATCATATATTGGTCGGATTGGGCGGCTCAAACAGCTATTAAAAATTACGGAATCGCCCCCTCAAAAGTCAAAGTTGTTCCCGCTGGAGCCAATATAGAATGCAACCGAAACATCGATGATATTCGCAATATTGTTGATGCGAGAACATCCAGCCCTTGTAAGTTATTATTTTTAGGTTTTGATTGGATTAGGAAAGGAGGAAATGTAGCCCTGGAGGTGGCAAAAGAGTTAAATAAAATGGGTTTCAATACTGAATTGACCGTAGTTGGTTCCCCACCTCCTACCACAGATGAACCCTTACCTAGCTTTGTTAAATTCTTGGGATTTATCAGTAAATCCACCCCAGAAGGCGAACAAAAAATTAATCAGTTATTAGCAGAATCGCATTTTTTAATCTTACCTTCGCAAGCCGAGTGCTACGGAATTGTATTTTGCGAAGCCAATTCCTTTGGAGTTCCTTGCTTAGCCACTAATGTTGGCGGTATTCCAACTATTATTAAAGATAATGTCAACGGAAAAACTTTTTCATTAGAAGCAAACGTTTCAGAATATTGTAACTATATTGCTTCCCTGATGACTAACTACAACGAATACAAGCAACTAGCGCTATCATCATTTAACGAGTATCAGTCTCGCTTAAACTGGGATGTTGCTGGTAAAACCGTTAAAAACTTATTGCTGGAATTGCTTTAGAATCCCGGTTTCTTCAAGAATACCTGCGCCAATTTTTTTAAACGCCAAGATCCCCCAGGCTAAAGCCTGGGGCTACACAAGCAAAGCAAGGCGTAGCGGGCTCAAATCCTTACAGCCCGCGCAGGCGGGCTTTGTTTGTATAGCCGCACCCTTAAGGGTGTCGGATTTTGGCGAAGGTATTGTTCAAGAAACCGGGATTCTGAATCAAACCAGGTTTACTTGCAGAAGAGTCAACAAAGTATTCGCGCTCGATAGTTGCTTAAATTTATTTAGCAATACTTGAGCCTGTGGCGACGGAAAAAGAACTACAATCGCAATTCTAAATAATACTTTCCATATAATTCGCCTCTGGAGCAAAACCGGATCGTATTGAATCGCCAACCAAAGAAATCGTAGCGCTAATAAACCTTTGTATCGTACTGGAGCGCCTTCTAAAGCTTTGTAAGTCAGGTATTTGTAGCGATTAGCTAAACTTACCTGTTTTAAGTGTTGAATCGATTCGGGAGCGTTGGCGTAAGCGCGCTCAAGAACTTGCAAGCTACCTTGTTCCATTTTGACGACATTAGAAGAAACTGAATTTGCCGCTATTCGGTATAAAATTTGCACCTTTGGTACAGTCGTGTAATGATAGCGAGCAGCCAATCGCAGCCACATATCCCAATCTTCTGCGTGGGTGAGCGATTCGTCAAAACCACCGACTTCGATCAAAGCTTGCTTGCGAATTAAAGCATTAGAACCACTTTCCACAAAATCATTTAACAACATTCTTGCTAAAGCATCGCCTTCCCAAGAAACGTAGCCACCTCGACCGATAATTTTACCCGATTCATCAATCCAATCAGTCCAACTAATAGCAACCCCAGCTTGGGGATTATTTAGCAATGCTTTGTATTGAGCTTCTAACTTATCAGGTGTCCAGAGGTCATCATCATCGAGAAAGGTAATAAACTCGCCAGCAGCAAGTTTAAATCCTCGATTGCGGCTAACGTTTACCCCAGCATTTGGGTAAGAAAACACTTTGATTCGCTCATCTTGGATTTTAGAAATAATATCTAAAGTACCGTCTTGCGAGCCATCGTTAATGATAATTAATTCAAAATCTGTGAAAGTTTGATTTAATACGGATTCTATAGTTTGTTTAATGGTTTTTTCACCGTTGTAAACGGGAATCACTACAGAAATAACTGGCATACTGGTTATGGGTGGGTTTGAATAGATGTAAACAAAGTATTTAAATTGCCGAATCGCTGCATTTTAGATAATACATTTTTAGCCATTTGAGGTGGTAATGAAACCACCAAACCAATATGAAACAATACTTTCCAGAAGATGCGACGGCGCAGTAAAACTGGGTCGTTTCTAACTGCATACCAAAGAAACCAGGCTGCGGCTAAACCTTTTTTGGGATTTGGAACACCTTCGAGAGCTTTAAAAATTAGGTATTTGTGAGAGTTTGCAATGGTAATCCGCTTGAAATGTTGTATCGATTCAGGTGCTTGAGCGTAAGCGCGTTCAATCACCCGCAAGCTCGATTTTTGCATACCCAAAACATTAGAAGACATCGAGGTAGAAGAAACTCGATATAAAATTTGGATTGATGATACGGCGACAAAATGATACCGAGCAGCTAACCGCAACCACATATCCCAATCGTGAGCATTGCTGAGGGACTCGTCAAAATTGCCTACTTCTCTCAAAGCAGCAGCGCGAATTAAAGGATTAGAACCATTTTCCAAAAAGTTAGATAACAACAGTTCTGTTAAAACATCACCTTCGTAACTCAGGTAAGCACCTTCCCGTAAAAATTTGCCTGATTCATCAATCATGTTACTCCAACTGTAAGCCACCGCCGCTTGAGGATTATTTTGTAAGGCTTTAAATTGAGCTTCTAGTTTATCAGGTGTCCACAGATCGTCTGCATCGATAAACGAAATATATTCACCTTCTGCGCGACTAATTCCTCGGTTGCGACTCGCTGGTTGTCCGGCGTTGGGGTAGGAAAAAACTTTTATACGAGAATCTGGAAAACTCTTGACAATTTCTAAGGTTGAGTCTTTTGATCCATCATTTATTACTATTAACTCAAAGTCTGAGAAAGTTTGTTTGAGGATAGACTCAATCGTCTCTCGGATTGTTTTTTCGCCGTTGTAAACTGGCAAAATTACTGAAATTTGCGGCATATATCAATATGTTGGTAGATGCGTTCGCTTACTTTTCTCTTGCCCCTATCCTGGTATTTACCGGCGAAACATCTGCTTCATTTCTCGCCCAATAGCCCCAAGATACTTGCCTCTTATAACTCCATCTCTCAGCAGCCTATTCAACCTTAGTGGTGAGACTTTTTCTAACTTAACAAATTCCATCGGTTTAAACCAATACGTTCGATCGTACCAAGACAATACCAGCCCCTGCTTGAAGAACATAAAAGCTGTAGTACCATCATATTTAGCATTCGTTGCTAAGTGAGTTGGATGAATGTTATCAACCCTACCAAATGCTTCTGTAATCAGCGCAATTCCTCCCATCTTTAACCTAGAATAAATATCTCTAATTGCCGCCACCGGAGCGTTAAGATGCTCCAGAACTTCAAATGAAATCACCCCATCGTATTGACCCATTGGACATGAATTATAATCAGTTATAGCGTCAATAGACTTATCTAATAATTCATAAAATTCAAACCGTTTCATAGCGAAATCAAACGTGCGGCTACCGGGGAGATCGTAGTAATCTACTTTAAAGCCATTTTTAGCCAAATATAAAGAGTCATTTCCCGTTCCGTCACCATGCATTAATATCTTTAATTCTTCGTGCTTCAAGTTATGGTTTTTTGCATATAATTTCAGTCGCTTTAGTGCAGATTCTGTCCAACCCTGGCGATTCGGCTTCGCCCAATATACTAAATTTTCAAATAACATCCCATAGCTTTCACGATACAGCTGTTCCATCTTGTCATTGTAATAGTGAGGAGTGACTTGAAACCTATTGAGGTCTTGCTGGATATTCCAGCCTTTATCTATAGCTTCCATCCACACTCTATGCTCTACTTCTTCTCTGGGTAGTTCGGTGAATTTGACAATTTCATTCACCAGTTCGGCAAATGTCAAAGGAATAGTTATTTCCATCGCTTTCTTTCCTTTCTTTACTTAGTTAAACTGTTTCGACACCCGCTTAATAGTCCGCATTGGCGCAAACAAAAACGACCTGACTATCATTTGCGAGCAAAACAGAATATCCGGCTTTTGTTTCCAAACCAATTTGGCTAACTTGAGACTCCAACGACTTTTTGCTTCTGCCTTCAAGTGTTTGTAAGGTTGGCTGCGTTCATCGGCAAAAAAGATATCAAGCACCATTAAAACTTCTTTAGACCAGCGCCAGTAATTTCCCACTAAATTACCATCATGCATGACTTTAATCATCAAGGTTTGAGGCACGTGAACGATTTTGCCCAAATAAAGCATCCGCAATTGTAACTCTCGGTCGTAACTAATTTTTAGCTTTTCGTTCACCCCACCTGCTTTGACTAAAGCTTCGCGACGAACGACCACCAATGACATGCTGTGGATGACATTATCCATCAACAGCAAGTGCGTCATATTGGGATACATTTTCATCGGCTTTAGATTGAGATCGACCTGAGAACCATCTTGTTTAATTTCTGTGTAATTGCAATAAGCGGTAACGGCATCGGGATTGGCTTTTAAAGCTTTAACTTGTTCTTCTAAATAATTCGGTTTCCATTGATCGTCCGAGTCTAAAAAAGCAACAAATTCACCCCGCGTCAGGCGGATACCTTCGTTAATCACAACCGTGGCGCCGCGATTGACTTCCCAACGTGCTAGGCGAATACTGGGATAAGTCGCCGCAATCCACTCATAGGTTCCATCCGTTGAACCATCATCAACGATAATTAACTCATAATCTCGATAGGTTTGATTCAAGACGCTCTCAATCGCCTTGCCTATAAAGTGCTTGCGATTGTAAGTTGGAATCAGTACCGATACTTCAGGAGTGACGGCAGTCATAATCAGGCTTTGAGCAGTTTAGTTTATATATTAACCCCCAGCAGTAGGGACGACACCAGTATAAGTTCTGGTAGCTGATGCCAGAGTGACATCCTCCCCCACCAAATCAAAGATTATGGTGGGGGCTTCCCCAAATCACTTTGAGGATTTCCTAGTTACTCCCTTACGGGATTTCGCCACTTGCCTAGATTGAGTTACCTCAACCCCCGGTAGATCGGCTGCATAGGCAGTTTCCTTTCCCGCTAGCCCAGCGGTACTAATTAAGGCAATGCCCCGATTTCTGATGACTTGACCGCTAGCAACATCTCTATCCGTTGTATATCCACAATTCCCACAGCTATGTACTCGCATTGTCAAATCTTTCCTAACTTCAGCCCCACATTCAGGGCATAGTTGGCTAGTCCCTCTAGCATCGACAACAGCAAAAAACTTACCTCGCTTCCAACTGACGTATTGGACAATAGTACGAAATTGTCCAAAAGCTCCGTCTAACATATGTTTGCCAAGCATACCTTTCGCGCTAATGCGGTAGTCCAGATCTTCCATGAAAATCATGTCCCCAGCATCGCACAGCTTATGAGCTTGCTTAAAATGAAAGTCTTTGCGAGTGTTGTCGATTTCGTGGTGAAGTCGAGCTACTCTAATACGGGCTTTTTCGTAATTCTTTGACCTCTTCTGTTTTCTACTCAGTCGGCGTTGCAGTAATTTCAACTCGCTTTGCTTCTGCTTAAAAAACTTAGGTGGTCTTACGATTTCTCCTTCACTTGTAGCCAAAAACTTTTCTAATCCGATGTCCACACCTATCGGATGACCTTGTGGTACTGCGCTCGGAACGTTAACATCTAACTGCAAGTAGATCGAGGCATACCACCTATCGGCTTTCCTGATAACCCTTACTTGCTTGACCACAAAACCATCTGGCATGGGACGATGCAAGTTGATCGGTATTACTCCGAGCTTAGGTAATTTAACGTGAATTCCCGTTACGGGGTTTTCCTTAAACTGAGGAAACAGTAAAGAGTTAAACTGCCCGTACTTCTTAAATCGAGGAAAGCCAAAACCACGTTCTTGAAAGTACTCCCAACCACGGTGCAACTGCTTAATCGCTTGCTGCAAAACTTGAGAAGGTACTTCCCCTAAACGTGGGAATTCTTTCTTAGCTGCTGGCAAAGAGTTAAGTTGATTGACCTCTGTGGGAAATTTTAAGTCGGCAGCAAGGATGTATTCTCGTTCAATTGAGCATCTATCCACTAAACACTTACGACTATCGCACCAATCTTTAATTTCCCGCAGCGCGTAGTTGTATGCAATGCGGCAAGTTTCCATCCATTCAACCAAAGTCTGTTGTTGAGTGGTGTCAGGATAGATTCGATAGCGGTAGTTTAGTGTTAGCATGAACTAACTCTACCACATTTACTGGAAGAAGTCAAGCTAGTAAATGCTCGCATCATCCCCGTCGAGGGGAATCGTCTCGCTTGGGGGAGTCCATGTATCCCACCACTAAACCGAAGGTTTAGTGGGGGTATTATAGCTCCCCCAAACCCCCACTTTTTGATAAAGGAGCGGGACTACGCAAAGAAACCGGGTTTCCAGTATCGTCGAGGATGAAGTGAGCGTTCTTAGTCTTGACACCTAAAAATTACGGGAGCGTGGTAGCCCCGTCAATTCATTGCGGGGCCCAAACGCGACACGAGCAGATTTATCTGCCGTCAATATTAGTTAAGATTAATCAATATTATCATCTAGGTCAAAGCCAGTAGATTATAATT
>NZ_JBHFNP010000090.1:0-38521 GCF_041929235.1 Microseira sp. BLCC-F43 | reverse complement strand
TTGGCGTTGGGAACCAGCGCTTCTGCCCTTGGAGGGAGTGTAAGACCAAAGCGGTTTGGACGTAAGTCCACTACTGATGAGGCAACTCCCCGTGAATTGGGAAGCCTACGTTCACCCGATAGGGGAGCGTAGGTAGTTCACAAGTAAAATGGGCGACCCATAAAGCTGGGGAAGGCAGATCCCAGTGGGCGGTGAATGCTTCTGCTACCACAGTTTCTATCTTGATTAGCGGGTGCTTCCGCCTGCAATTTTCCGATCGAGAAGTTTTCCTATCTCAACCAGGTGACTATGCACTCTGGTTTCCAGGGGTGCGTCATTGGTGGTTGGCTGAGTCTGATTGTACCGTTTTGACCGTCAGATGGCCCTCAAAACCGGGCGATAGCGTTGGCGCCGGGGAGCAGGTGAGCAGGTGAGCAGGTGAGATGAATAGGACTTACGCAAGGGCGTTGCCAGAAACAAAGGTGAAGAGTTGATCTCTGGTTTCCAAACCAAGGATTTTTCGGATCGCCCTTAGTTTCTTTGGGTAAGTCCCGATGGATTTGAGCGCATCTTACTGATTTAAACAGGAATTAGGCAAATTACCTTTGTTTCTACCATAAATTATCCAAAGGCGTTGCCAGAAACCCGTTTTCAGAGTCGTTCGCCCCAGCTAGGGTATGCATATCTCTGGTTCCCTTTCCCAAGGATTTTTCGGATCGCCCTTAGTTTCTTGGCGTCAGTCCTGTCTATGAAAAATCGTTGGTTTGAGAACTCCAGATCCCAGCTGGAAACCTGGTTTCTAGGATCGTCGTGGGTAAGTGCTGTTCAATCTGGAACAGTTTATCGGGACTGACGCCAAGAAACAAAGGTGAAGAGTTGATCTGTGCTTTCCTCTGCCAAGGATTTTTCGGATCGCCCTTAGTTTCTGGCAACGCCCTGGCGTAAGTCCGGTTTATTTTCCCGAAATTGACACTCCTTGGCTTGATTCTGAAGTTATAGGCTATCATGGCGGTTGCAATGGCGGCTCCAGGATTGTCTCCCCTCTATCACACTTTTTGCCAAAATTGTTTTATCCAGCGTAAAATTCATCTAAAATTTACACTATTTAACAATCGGACACAAAGGAGGACAATTCTAAAGAAAATATTATGAAATTTAAGTTTTCCCAATATAGATGTGAATATAGTTATGTCAAACGGGGTCAGCCAATATAAAGACCCTGACTATAAGACGCTCATTTACGGGCTGCTCAAATGGGGTCCGCTTTAATAAAGACCCTAACCTTAATAAAAATGTGACACCTTGATAAAGTCACTCCTAAAGCGCCAGCGCTGCAAATATAAGCAGACTGGCGTTTTAGTTTAGGATATTCAACGTCTAGAGCGTGCTGCCTCTACCCGGAGGAAGAGCAAGCGGCGCAACAGAGGTAGGACTGACGCCAAGAAACCCGCAGGACTTACGCACAAGGGGTGAAAAACAAAGGTGATGCGTCAATCTGGCGACTGTCAACCCAAGATTTTTCAGATCGCCCTTTGTTTTTTTGCGTAATAAGCTGCTACGCATTTAAATCCAATAAAGAGGCGGGCAAGATGCCCACCCCACAAGAAGAAGAGAAAATTTGACTCTCAAATTAGGTGCGTAGCAGCTTATGATGTCCGCCTAATTACCCTGAATAAAAATCTCGACCCGTCACCGTGTCACGGTGTCACCGCGTCATTCCTAACTATGGGAGAAGAACCGGACATGATATAAGTCCTGACCGGGTTTCTAGGATCGTCGCGTGTAAGTCCTGATACCTTAAGGTTGATTGGTTTGAGAAACCCTTACCACATAAGGCGAGGGAATAGCTTGGGCGCTACCTTTGTTAACGAGTGCCTGGTAGACAAACGCGGCGACATCGGCGCGGGTAGCGATTTGGTTGGGATTTAAGAAAGTTTGTTGGGGAAAGTTTACCACCAGCTGCTGCTTGGTGGCGGCGGCGATGGGAGCGATTGCATAACTAGGAATTTGAGCTGCATCCTTGTAAAGCGAAACAATGCTGGTATCCCCAGGGGGCAGTTTTAACCCACTGGCGAGGGAAACGAGTGCTTGCACCCTGGTAATTTCCTGGGCGGGGCGAAACGTGCGACTATCTACCCCAGACAGAAAACCACCCCGGTAAGCGACTTGAATATCTTGAAACGCCCAGAAATTGTTGCTCACATCGGCAAAATTCACCCCAGGGCGCACCGGAGGGGGAGAAAAAGCCTTATTGATAATAACGGCAAACTGAGCGCGGTTGACAGGTTCGCGGGGGCGAAACGTACCATCAGAAAACCCGCTTAAGATCCCTTTAGCAGCAAGTGCTTCAATATAAGGTTTCGCCCAATGACCTTCGATATCGGCAAAAGTCCCCGAACCCCCACCAGGCGGGTTAACTTGTGCTGCAACAAACTCCACCCGCCCAGTAATACGACTGCGGTTGATATCGTTACCCAGGGCAGAAATCGTATTGCTCGCGGTGGAATTATTCAAGTCAGCTTTACCGTTACCGCGAATCAAGTTATTACCGGGGTTATCAGCAGTTCCGAGATCGGGTTGAGAATTAATCGTTGCGATGACGCCATCCCGCGCGTTGTTCTCAATTAAATTGCCGCGCAAAACCGGACGAGCGGAATCGTTAATATAAATTCCATCGGTATTTTGCAGAATGCGGTTTTCTACGACTAAAGGCGTGGAATTACCGCCGATAGCAATCCCAAAACCCGTATTTACAAACAAATTCCCGCGAATTTCGCCCTTGGCAGACTTCGCCACAGAAATACCGTTGGCGTCGTTTTCGCGGAAGATGTTATTTTCAATTTTGGGGTCAGCGGTTCCCGTAACAAATATCCCATCCCGCTTATTGGAAATAAAGATATTGTTGCGGATAACCGGATTGGTAGATTCAACCCAAACTCCGGTGCCGCGTTTATTCGGGTTAGTGATGGTCACGCCTGCAATCTGGGAATTGTTTTGAGCGAGTATCGTCACGTTTTGGCGGGAAAAAGTCGGACTGAGAAACTGTCCGCCACCAATAATTACCACCGTTTGACCTTTGGAAGATTCATCGCCGCGCAGAGTAACGCCGCTTTTGAGCGTCAGGGGAAAAACTTCGCCCGTATCCGGCGTATAAGAGCCTGGTTGTAGCTGAATAATCGTATTTGCTTGCGCTTTCTCGATCGCATAGCTAATCGTGCGATAAGGCGCAGTTTCGCTACCAGTACCCGCACTGTCGTTACCAGTTTGGGGGTTGACGTAAATAATATTCGCACCTACGGGAACTTGAGCCGTTTCGAGGCGCGTTGAATTGGAATTGGCGTTAGTGGGGGGTGCAACTGCACTCCCAGCAGTCAAAATTAACAATACTGCGACTAGGGGGGATGTTACCCCGCGCAATAGTGAGGTCTTCTCTAGCCTGGAAAAATGGTGCATAACGGAGTTTGGGGAAGCTTGCAATGGTTGTGAATTAAATTTGACAAACAATTAACCTGCCGAGTTCCACGCTGACTGTGGTGAGAAAGTTATACCATTTCTGGGTGGTAAGGTTATAGGTGGGGTGGGAATGTTTGCCTACGCTCCCTCGACTTCAAGAGTTAATATGACATCTGATTCACCAAATGACAGTAATGCTGTTGAAGTGGATGGCATCCGATTTGAAACCTTAATGCCAGAAAGGGTGTTGACTATTCCGACTTTCGAGCAAGATGTTCTTATATTTATAGAGTTAGGAATTCGTATTACCAACAACACCCCAACCGCTCTTCGTTTTAGCTTCCATCAAGCTACCCCAGAACTGATGATGCCGAGCGGTCAAATTCAACGTCTGGGAGGCTGCTTTTCAGATTGGTTGGAAAAACCTCACGAATGTGATTTTCCTCTAGTTCAGTCTGGGGAAGCCGTTACCCTGTTACCCTGTGCATCACTCAATCAATGCCTGGGTGACCTCCGATTCACCATTCCAGCCGGAAATGGTGGCTATTGGAGCTTTGGAGAGCTTTACCCAGGAACTTATAAGCTTCGGTTTGAGTATACAAATAATACACCCGGATTTAGAGTGTATGACCGTGAGGCTAGAAAAAATAAGTTAATAGAAAATATCTGGACTGGAACAGTATTAATGCCTTGTGTTGAGTTCAGTATAGTAAGCAGGATTAAATGAAGTAGGCGTGAGTGCGCCAATCTAGTTTTCCACAATAATTCTGTCTTTTTAAACCCCAATCATGCCAAGGATTTATGAAGAAATAAAAGCCCGGAAATATTCCTGATTTTTTGTATAAGTTACGCTGCTATTCAGCCTAACCAATCAGTCGAATAATGCGTTTACTGTCACGCAGAACCATAGTATAATCTTATTGCTGTTGTTTTATGCTTCTTTCTATTTAATCCTAGTTAGTTTACCCACAGACGCTCAGAATGTAATTCCTGAGAGGGTTGCCAATATGACATCAGGAGAATCGAATGAAAGCAACGCCGTTGAAGTGGATGGAATTGAGTTTAAAACAGTGATGCCAGAGCGAATAGTGCAAATTCCACCTAATCGCCCTGCTGCTAAAACTCAAGTTCAGTTTCGCATTCGGATTACTAATAATACAGCTAATCCTCGGCGGTTTTTACTTTTCTCGTTACTTCCAGACTTGCTTGAAATAAATAGAAAAAAAATCCCACGTTCCGGACCAAATGCCAATGTAACCAACACTCCTGAATCTTCTGATTTCAAATTATTGATGCCAGGAGAAAGTGAACTATTTTTGCTGCAAGGATATTTTTATTGGTTTGAGAATAAACTCAATTTTGAATTTATGAGGAAGGATGGTACTTATTGGTGGTTTAGTAATTTTAAAACAGGAGCTTACTGGGTTCAATTAACTTATGAAAACCCCTATCCTGTATGGGAACAGACGGGTTTTGCGGGTGAAACAGTCTATTTCAAACCCATGTGGAAAAAACCAACTTCCACCCCGTCAGCAAGTGACCCAATCAAAATGGAAGATATCTGGATAGGTGAGGTATCTACACTTCCTATTGATTTTTATCTCACTCAACCGTGAACAAAGGTTTTGTCAGATCTTCTCTTGACTACAATCCAAAATTTTTTGGCTAAAAATTCACCGACGCAACAAGGAAATTGGACTTTGGACAAAGAGGGAATTTATTCGCGATTATTAGACGCGAAGCAAATTTGGGTTTAACTAGCTTCAATGCCAAGACCAAGACGAGGAGATTTATCAGCCGATCGCTCGCGCTTCTCTGGGATAATCTCACTTTCACCGTCATAATATAAGTCAAGCAAACTGTTAGTTAAAGAATTATATGATGTCCGGCAAATCACCCTTAATTAAAATTCTCCGCGTCCGGTGCCTCCCGGCGTCTGGGCGTCAGTCCTAACTATGGGTATTCAACCGGACATGATATTAATCGTCCGTGCAATCTCATCAATTTGAGTAGGTCTGGTCACCTGGACTAATGCTGTGATATGCTCCTCACTACCAGCCCGTCCTAAAGGCTAAATCGGGATTTCCATCATTTCACGCCCTTTTCTCTCATCAATTGGTATCAACCACAAGGCGAGCATTTCTACTGGTGCAAGATATCAGTTAACTAATTAGTACATGAATAGCCATATTATCTTGTTGATCTAAGAAAAACTCAATTGGCGTAAAACCAGCGGCTTTCGCCATTTGCTGAAAGAAAGATACGGGATATTTGTGCGAATTAGAAATATGCAACTTTTGGTTAGCTTCAATGACATAATCCTTTTCAGCTATCCGAATTGTCTGACGTTTTTGGCTAACAGCATAGATTGATAAACAATAAGTATTATCATCCCATTGTATTAATGGATCGAAAGCATTAGCCTCAAAATCAATTAACTCTAAATCTCTTTTGATGCGGTGGAGAACATTTAGGACAAAATCTGTACCATTCTTACTAGCATATGCCTTCATCATTGAGGCTTCATTTTGATTTGCATCCTGACTAATTACCAAAAATCCACCTTTTCCCAATTGTTGGTTAATTATCCCCAATCGTTCAATCGTCAAAGCATTTTGCTCCATTGCATTTGCGCCTAAAGTGGAGTCTTCGCCCGAAGATTTATGGTGTAAATTAGATATACTATTACCTAAGAAATAGATAACTGGATTGTCATATTTTCCGTAATCAACTTCTCGAGCGTAAAAATCTTTAATTAGATAGTTTGCTGGTAAATTTGGAAAATGTTTACGGCAGTTTTCTACGGCTGACTCTGCATAACTCATACATAAATCAATCGCTATATATCCCTGTGGATCTATTAAAGTTTGTAACAATGGTAAAGTTTTCCGCATAAATGACTCGGAAGGACCAGGACCATAATCAATTAATGTCACCTGTTTTCCCAATACATTAGCAATTCTTTGCCCAAATTTCGTTAATAAATAGGTTTCACCTTTATATAAATAGTAGTTGGGTGAGTTTTTAAATTCTGCTAACAGAATTGCTCCTTTCACTGGATCGCCAGTATACATTGGATCTGAGTATAGGTAAGGATCTAAATGTCCACCTTTACTTCCTACTAATAAACTCACTATATCCTGGGCAAATGAAGAATTAAAATTCTTTTGTGGCGACTGATTAAGCATTTTGTCTTTTTTCCTGCAATATATTTATTATAACTCAAGTTGCTAGTTATCGCAAGCGATCGCCAACCTAATTTACCCGCGTAGTGCGAGCCCTTAACTTGGATCAAACTACCGAGACTGTCACCAGGGTTTATCTAAGTATTTTTTAAATATTTTTGTCGTTTTAGCTACTTAAATTACTTAGTTTTTTACCAGACAGGTAGCTAGGGAGAGGCGATTGACAAAAATTTCCGCTCTGTTGACTAGAGGATGGGTTTATATAATAAAATAGCTTCAAAGATAGCGTTGGAGGGTAGGAGCGATCCGACCAGCGCGGGCGGATCGCCTTGGCAACGGAGCTTGTATTTGTCTTACCCACACTGGTCGGATCTTTTCGATTAACTAGCAAGTTGAGTTTTTATAGTTTAAAACACTAGAAATATATGCCACAAATATTTGATGCAATTATCATCGGTGCAGGTGCTATGGGTAGCGCTGCGGCTTATCATTTAAGTAAAGCCGGACAAAGGGTTTTACTGCTGGAACAGTTTGCTATTAATCATCAAAAGGGTAGTTCTTATGGTTCTTCTCGGATCATCCGTTATATTTATAATCATCCTACTTACATAGAGTTAGCAAAGGCTGCTTATCCGGGTTGGTTAGCCCTCGAAGCTGAAGCTGGGGAAACCCTATACACCAAAACAGGGGGATTTTTTTTTGGATTACCGGAAAATAAAATTTTGCCAGAGTATATTAAATGTACTCAAAGTGCAAATATTCCCTATGAATTCTTAAGTGCCCAAGAATTGTGCGATCGCTACCCGCAGTTTTGCCTCAGTCAGGACATGTTGGTATACTATCAACAAGAGATAGGCTTTTTAGCTGCTTCCAAGTGTGTTCTCGCCCATATACACTTAGCCAAACAACATGGCGCTATTGTCAAAGAAGATACACCTGTTGTTAGAGTTACCGTAAATGCCTATGATGTGGAAATAACCACTCAAACAGATAGTTACATAGCAAATAAATTAATCATAACAGCAGGCTCTTGGGCACAATCAGTTTTGTCACCACTAGGCATAAATTTACCTTTAGTGACCATGCGTGCTCAATATAGTTGCTTTGAGCCAGATCGTATTTCTGCATATGAAGTAGGAAATTTTCCTATTTTCATCGGTTTCCTACATGAATTCTTCGGAGATATCATTTATGGATTTCCCTATAATCATGATGTTGGAGTTAAAGTAAATTTTAATGAAGGACAGCCAGTGAATCATGTGTCTGAGGTTAACTATACTCCTGACCAACATATAGTGCAGCTTCTACGCGACTTTAACTCCCAATATCTTCCTGATTTGGATATTGTACCCAAATCTTCACGGGTTTGCTTGTATACCATGACTCCAGACCGACACTTTATCATTGATCGACATCCAGAATATCCTCAGATTGTCTTTGCTGCAGGTTTTTCTGGACATGGATTCAAATTTGGTAACGTTGTTGGTAAAATTTTGTGCGATCTAACCCTAGAAGATAAAACCGAACATGATATTAGCCTCTTTAGTGCATTTCGTTTTGGTTAAAAGTGTTGCCAAAGACCAAACATAAATCTCATATCAAATCCGGTTACATCGGAATGATTGGTCTTTCTTGCTAATTGCTAATTGCTAATTGCCCCTACGCGCAGTAATTCCGATGCAAGAGGAAACTATATCACTCAACATTGATTCTTGTGTAGAGTGCATTATTCTTCCTTGTTTTCCAATTGAGTAATAAATTTTTTCCACACCCAATCCTGAAGGTCAACCTCGATGTATCTGAATAATAACTGTGTTCCCAGTGATAGCATTCTGACTAACATAAACATCGATAGCGATAACCAAAGTAGATGATTGCTGTGAAAATACCAAGCTGCAAAAGCCACAGGGGTAAATCCTAATCCAAAACAAGCTAAAGAGGCGTTACGAAGAATACGTCCTTCTGCTAAACCCAGGAAAAAGCCTTCTAGTGTAAAAGAAAGGGATGCGAATCCAAGGACAAGAATTAACCAACGAGTATAAATGTAAATTCCTTCGATGAATTCCCCATGATTAGTTAACAACCCAAATATCCTTTGGGGGAAAACAACACAAGCTAAGGCAAAAGTCAGTCCAATCACAAGGTTTGTTCCCCCTGACATCCCCAGCAAAAAAACGAAAGTTTTTTGCTCTCCTTTTCCTTGTGCATTTCCTGTCAGGCTTTCTGTCGCCATTTCCACTCCTTCCAAAAGGAAGAAGGTTAAGATTGCGATATTTAACATCAAGCCATTTTGAGTGAAGGGAATTGTGCCCATCTCGGAACTTAAGTAATTAAACAAGAGGAACGCCAAGATGATTGTCAGAGTTTTGACTAAAATGTTGGTGTTTAAAGCCAGGATTGATTTATAATTTGATAATCGGAAACTTTGTTCCAAAATCGATCTGATATCTGTTTGGATGTCTGTCCGTGAAATCTGTACAGCTATTAAAATTAACCCTAGTAACAACATTAGATATTGGCTCAAAGTTTCGGAAAAGCCTGCTCCCATACTCGCCCAATTCCACTGAACAACAAATAGATAACTTAAGGCGATATTTGCACTATTTCCTACCAGTGACAACAGCAAGACTTTACCCCCTTCTTCCCGTCCCAGAAGCCAACCCAAGATCGCAAAGTTGAGTAATACTGCGGGTGCTCCCCAAATACGAGCATTAAAATAATCAATTCCAGCCAATTCGACTTCTGGTGTACCACTTAAAATAGCAAATCCTAACTGCTGTAAAGGATGCTGTAACACCAGGATGATGATACCTAATCCCAGAGCCACTATGCTATTACGAAACCCTATCAACAGCACTTCCTCTTGATTATTACTTCCTACTGCTTGAGCAGTTAGTCCAGTAGTAGCCATGCGTACAAATATCAAACTCTGGTAGATAAAGTCAAATAAAATTGCGCCCATGATAATCCCAGATAAGTAGCTGGCATTACTCAAATGGCCGACAAAGGTAAGACTAATTAAACCTGCTAGAGGTATCATTATATTGGATAGAGTGTTAGCGATGGCTAGTCGTAAAAAACGAATAATATAGTTGTATGTCTGCAAATTTTACCTCACTTTTTAGCCCCGAAACCTTGGCCGTTTTCATTTATATTGTCATGATACGTATCGCGATTATATTCTCATGATACGCATCACCATTCGACAGCTTACATGATTTTTTATTTACTTCAAATGTTCAAGCATCCTCTTAATCTGAGGTTTGATTTCCTTCAGGTAATCAAGGGAAGGAATTTCATAAATCGTTGATTGCATCTCGTGAATATTAACTGATGTATCGCAGATCTTGAGCAAATCAAAGTTAATAATCTGAGGTTGGTCGCTAAAGACGTAGGCAATTTCTCCATAACTTGATAATTGACTGGCACCAAAAACCTTAAGCTCACCATTCTCACGGCAAACTCCCGCTTCTATTACGTACCAATAAATAGTGTATAGCTTTTCTTTATCCGTTTCCTTAGCCCTGACAATTTCACGTGAAATGAACTCAACAAAATCTCGATTAATTCGGTTAAGTATCAAAGGAATATGACCGAAAATGTCGTGCCAATAATCTGGTATGGGAGATTAGTCTAAGTTATCAGCACCACGAATCACAGTTGCCACAGGAAAGTGCTTGTTAGCTAAGAGGTTAAAATATTCTTCAGCTTCAATTAATCCACCTACTGGATATAATTTCCAACCAGTAAGTTTGTCTATTCTGGCAGAAAGCTTATCTATGTCAGGTATTGTTTCCATGAGAGAACTCAGTGTTTGCACTCCATCTAAGAACTCTTGACAAGCGTAACCTTGTATAGCTTTTAATTGTCTATTCAGTAAGTTTTTCCAAATATTATTGCTTGATTTTTCATAAATGGAAATCATCGAAGAATCAGTTTCCAAAGAATACAACGAACCTGTCATTTGACGTAGCGACTCTGGGTCAATTCAAACTTTACACTGGCATCATATTCTATTGTTATATAAAAATCAAGCAATTCCGTAAAAGCTCACCGCAACTGGGTTGTGGTATTACAAATGAGGCAAGGCAAGGCCAATGGACAGGCTTAGTCAGGCTGCCTTTGATAAAACTGGGAGTAAGTGTTTCTTCTCTTGCGTTAGTCAGACAGCGCTTGAGTAGAGTATATTAACTCAGATCTTGCACCATTAACAAGTGGGACGGGCAAGATGCCCATCCCACAAGCAAAATTAATCTCTTGTGGGGTGGGCGGACGGGCAAGATGCCCATCCCACAAGCAAAATTAATCTCTTGTGGGGTGGGCGTCGGTGCCCGCCCACCCCATTGGTGCAAGATGTGAGTTAACTGATTATGCTGACAACTGCGACACCGATAACTTCACCAACCTCACCCGCCACCGCCCCAGCCAAATCTTATCGCACAGTTATTGTTGTCACCCTCTTAATATCTCTATTATTTCTATGTGCAGTCATCCACCCGCCCCATTGCACCTCTCTCACGATCTAACTTTTACAGCAAAGTTTTAACTTTAAGTATCACACCTAAAAAAGGTAATAAGTGATATGAATTCCGCCTAATTACCCTGAATAAAAATCTCTCCCAAGTCACCGTGTCACCCCCTCAGAGTCATTCCTAACTATGGGTGATTAACCGGACATGATATGATGGTTGCAATCAATTAGCGGCATAAAAAAGCGTCCGTTACTCGGATGGGGATTTGATGGTTTTGGCATCGCTTATCCCTATATACTTAGTCCTAATTGGACGCCACATGTTGTGCGTTTGGGCGACTTCAGTTTCGATTACCAAAGTAAAAACGGACAGCTACGTACAATGTCAATACCTACCTACAAAGCGCACAATCTGATTTTGGACACAACTTTATCGATAGGCATTTTGGGCATGTTGTGTTACGCTGCACTGCTAGTATTTTGTTTTAGGCTTATTCAATTATCACGATTACGCGGCATTGAAGCTTTAGTAGTCGCTTATATTGTCTTCACTTTGACTTGGTTTGAATGCGCCCAGTTTACCCATATCGCTTGGTGGGTACTCAATCTTTCGGGGGGTGAAGAATCATTTGCGGATCGTTATAACAAAATATAACAGCGCTATCTAAATAGGCAACAATATGACTGGGACTTGAGTCGAGGTTGATTCAATCCAAACCCCGGTGCCGCGTTGATTCGGGTTAGTAATAACTCAAGTTGCTAGTTATCTCTCTGGGAGCGGCTAATGGCTAATGGCTAATGGCGAGATTGGTAAAAATCCTATATGAGCAATTAGCAATTAGCTATTAGCAACGCCCTTGTTTATAACTAGCAACTTGCGTTATGTAATTGAACTCATCTGAGCAAGTTGAATGATTGGTGATTTAGACCAAGTTTCTCCCTGCACTAAGGTATGCACTTGCCAATTGGGTGAGGTTTGCGGATAATCGCTGCGGTAATGTCCACCTCGGCTTTCGGTGCGCCAAGCAGCACTTTTGAGGATTAAGTAGGCAATATCGAGCAAATTGAGGGTTTCGGCACAAGTTCGGAGTTGCTGTTGAGCATTGGCTGAGGTTAATTGCACCGTTTGGTTAGGTGTCAGGTTGAGCAGGTATTGAGTTACTTCTTTTGCTGCTAATTCACAACGCCAAGCACTAATTTGCACGATTGCAACGTCCAATGCTGCTTGGGAGCGACAAATTCCGGCACTTTGCCACATTAGTTGGGGCAAATTTTGCCGCACTGAGGTAATCCACTCCATTTCTCCTTCCCAGTCTCGTTGCTCGGTAATTAAAGAGGGAGACTCTTCAGGGGTCAAATTAGGTTCAATTTCCAACCGAGACAGTTCAGCAGCAAAAACTAGGCATTCCAATAGAGAGTTGCTAGCTAAACGATTGGCACCGTGAACCCCTGTACTCGCTGTTTCACCAATGGCATATAGTCCCTCAATTGAAGTTTTACTATGTACATCGGTAACGATTCCTCCCATCCAGTAATGAGCAGCAGGAGCGACTGGAATGGGTTCTTTGAAGGCATCAATCCCCCACTGTTGACAAACTTGGATGATATTGGGGAAACGGTGGCGAATTTGCTCAGTGGGGATGGGGTGCAAGTCTAAGTAGACACAATATGGCTCTGGTACTGTTTGCTGTAAGTGACTAAAAATTGCCCGACTGACTACATCTCTTGGTGCTAGTTCCCCATCAGAATGATAATTAAAGGCAAAGCGCTGCCCTTGGGAATCTACTAAATGCGCCCCTTCTCCTCTGACTGCTTCACTAATCAGAAAACGGGGTGCCCCCGGTTTGGTTAAAGCGGTGGGATGAAATTGGAAAAACTCTAAATCCCGTACTATAGCTCCCGCACGCCAAGCTAGTGCGACTCCGTCTCCGGTACTTACCACCGGATTAGTGGTTTGGGAAAATACTTGACCGCCACCACCAGTTGCTAAGATGACTACAGATGCTTTGATCCACCTAATTTGCCCTTGGCAAAGTACACTAATTCCCTGACAATGACCAGTTGAGTCATTAATCCACAAACTCAAAGCAAATGCTGGGGAAATTACTTGGATATTAGGACGCTGCAAGACTTGTTCAATCAGAGTATCGACGATCGCTCGCCCTGTGGTATCGGCAGAATGGAGGACACGGGGACGGGAGTGAGCTGCCTCTAGAGTCATGGCTAGCTTTTCCCCAAGGCGATCGAACGCTACTCCCATTTCTAAGAGCGATTTAATCGCAGCAGGAGCATTCTCGACTAAAAACTTTACTGCCTCTGGTTCGCAAAGACCTGCACCAGCCTTGATGGTATCCTCAAAATGTAACTCTGGTGTGTCTGAGGGGTCAATGGCAGCCGCAATCCCTCCTTGCGCCCAGCTACTCGACCCAGTTTTGAGGGCATCTTTGGTAATTAAGCCGACTTGTAAGTGAGTAGGTAAGCATAGAGCGGCATAGAGTCCAGCTGCACCACTACCTACTACCAGAATGTCGAACTGGGAGAGAATTTTTGGGGATACCATTACTAAGACCTAAAACAATATTTCAGAAGCAATGAGCGCCCCTCGTTCCGCCATCGTATATAAACCGACATGATGGGCTATATCTTGGGGATGAATAGCTGTTTTTGGTAGACCCAATTGAGTTACCATTTCTGGGCTCATGTCGTAGGTAGCGCAACCTTTAGTATAAACGGCGATATCTTTGAGAGTGGGAGTAAGGTTGTGATTTCTGGCGGATAACATCGTGACAACGAAATCCATCACGCAGATATCGGTGCAGATTCCTACTACTACTAAGGCTTCTAGTTTATTTTGGTTGACCCATTGTAGTAAGGTATTATTTCCTGTGTCTTTTGCGATCGCACCGATAAAACCATTGATACAGTCTTTTTCAATCAAGGTGGTGTGAGGGTTATCTTCTAACCATTCCAGTTGAGGAACTAACTTTTCTTCTCCAGATCCCTTCTCGCAATGAGTGGGATAGGGGGGTTCTGGTTTGCCTGGTTCGTGGTTATCTAAAAATGCTAATACTGGTAAACCTCTATTAGTAAACGTTTTGGCTAAACGGTTACTTTCTGTAACCATCGTCTCTATTTGTTCGTTGGGTTCAGTTGGTGCTGCACAGCCATAACCAACGGTACAAAACCCGTTAACGACATCGACAACAATTAAACCTGTAGGGCGATCTCCTATGGTGTAAGGTTGAGGGTCAATGGGTAAGGCAGCTTCAATGGCTGCTAAGGTCGAATCTAGTATAGTTAAAGTTTTCGGCATCAAGATATCCTGGTTATCTAGTCAAAACTGAGAAAGCGGTAAGTTACCTATTCTATCTGGTCTAGTAATATTCCGGCATTACCTAACTCTTCTCTAAGGTCTTGTATTGCTTGATTAATTACCCTACCTACTTCTTCTTTGAAACTACCACAGTAAGAAATAGTCACCTTTATTTTTGCATCTATAGCAAAATTTTTAGATCTTGATTTAATATATACTTTAGGATTTTTTAGAGACACATTATTTAAAATTGGAGCAATAATAGATTCATCTTTACTATCCACAATTGCAACTTTCTCCAAAAAACATTTCTGACCAAATTTTTCATCAAGAATAGGTAGCAAAGACTCTTCAAAGATTCCTTTAAGTTCTCTAGGTACGCCAGGTAAGCTAACGATCGTGCTTTCTTTTACTTTTGATATGACTGCCGGAGCTGCTCCAACAGGGTTGTATATCGGAATTGAACCCATAGGTAAAAGACCCATTTTTTCTCGGGCTGGTGTCATTCTTGGATCGTCAACATATCCTTTTTTAGCAAATTCTTGATATTTATCCTTGACAAAAGCTATTGCTTGTGCATCAGCTTTTAAAGGTTGATTTATTGCTCTGGCTATAGCTTCAATAGTCATGTCATCAACTGTTGGTCCCATTCCTCCTATGGTAAAAATCACCTCAGTTTTTCTTTGCAATGCCGATTGGATTTCTGTAGCAATTGCATCTAAATTATCCCCGAGGATTACAGAACGGTTGATTTTTCCACCCAGACCAACGATCTGTTTGATAATCCAGTGGGTATTAGTATCAAGTACGTCTCCAATTAAAAGTTCGTTTCCTATTGCCAATATTTCTACTGTTACCATACTTTCTCTCTTTTAATGCGGCTGAAATACTGTATTTTTATTTATCGCCTTGTACTTAAACTTTTCGCCAACGTTGGGCAGACTCTGCAATGCGCTGTCCAAATCGGAAAGCTGTTAGTCGATCGCCTGGAGCGAGATTGAGTTCGCCTTCGCTTCCACTGATACCTGTACCTTGACCCATCACTCCTAAAAACGACCCCAGACGATTCACCCCATCATCTTTTTCCAAAAAATGGCTTGGTAAATCTCCAACGTTGACCCAAATCATACCATGTTGAGCCGCATTAATTGCTAGGTAAAGTAGTGTGCTTTGTTTGTCACCACTAGCACAACTCGAATGGGTAAAACCAGCAGCAATTTTGTCTTTCCATCCTTGCCTCAACCAGACTTCACTAGCAGCATCAATAAATAGTTTAAACTGACCGGACACACCTCCCATATAAGTTGGCGATCCAAACACAATTGCATCAGCGTGGTTAAGCTTTTCTATGATTTCTGCATCTTGCCACACTCCATTCACAATCTGATCTTCCACAATTCGCAACAACTCAACCTTCACTCCTACCACTTGACTAGCTCCTTCAGCTATGGCTGAAGCCATCAAGTGTGTCTTACCAGACCCTGAAAAATATACAATCGCTATTTTAGACATAAATTACCTTACTCATATTGTCTTGAAAGCATTTCATTATAACTTTCGCAACGCAAATTTTCTCTAACTTCCATTAAAATTTTCCCCAGATAATTCTTCCCACTGCCATCTTTACCATAGCCCCAATAGTAGTCTCCAATATCTTTTTGAATAATGATTCTTTCCCCCGTATTTAGCAGAATTTTGCGAATATCTGCATGAGTCTTAAACTTGCAGAGTACCGCGCGGCGCATCACATCATATTTGATTTGTTTCCAGTCGCTACGGTACAAATAAGCGTGACCTAGTTTAGCTGCTTCTTCGGGAGTTTTTGCCAATCTAATTGTTTCGGCATGACCACTGCCAGCAAATTTCTGGGCTTGATAATAATGCTCTGCTGTAGACCACCAGAGTCTGTCTATTTCAAAACCGTGTGAGGAAAAGTTGCAGAAACAACCGTATGGTTTTTCGTTAGCATTAAAAAAATAAATAGTCATGATTTTCTCTAATCAATGTACGTTGCTTGTGAAAAAAAACAAGTAGTGAGACTATAAAAATCTACCTGAGCAGGTAGTGAGGGATTGGCAGCGGTGACTGTTACATGGAGCAGAGCTTATTCATATTACTTTACAAAAACTTAAGCAAGAAAGCTTACCTCATATTCTTCCTGTAGAAAACTCTATCATTGCGGTTGCATTTTTATCATCTAACACTTGAGCAAGAACAACTATACCTTCCTGGCAAACTATCTTTTCACTCAACCCCAAGCGACTTATTCAATTATCACCATTACGCGAGATTGAAGCTTTAGTAGTCGCTTATATTGTCTTCACTCTGACTTGGTTTGAATGCGCCCAGTTTAGCCATATTGCTTGGTGGGTACTCAGTCTTTGGGCAGGTGAAGAATCTAAAGGGTATCTGTATAACAAAATATCACAGCGCTGTCCCAATAGGCAACAATATGACTGGGGCGAGCGTCCGAATTATTATAGTTGTGAAATTATCATGCGATCGCTATTCTCTTCCCTACGTCGTGCCTTATTTTTCGCCTCAACTGTGGCTGTTTGTCTCAACGGCACTAACGCTGGCGCTGCCGACCGGATTGTGCTAAAATACGGCTTGTTACAAAACTCGATTTCTGTGAGCGAATTATCGACCTTAGCCGAAACTGGCAAAGTGTCTGATTCCCTAGAAACTTCTTTAAACCGCTTACAACAAAATCCTCAAGATATCCGCCGCACTCTCACCCAACCCGTCAATGTCAATCCCATCTTATTAGATCGGGTGCTAAACAGTCCCGCAGGCGATCTTATACTCGATCAGATCGGTCAAGTTGTTAGCACTAGCTCAAATCGAGCCAACCGACAAGCATTGCGCTCTGCCTTAGTGCTTTCTGCTACCAGAGACGGACAGATATCGCTGATAGAAGTAATTGAAAATTATCCATCTCCAGAGGTACAAGTTGACGCCAAGCGGTTGGCAGACGCCTATCTTCAACTGCAACGCTTAAGGGATAGCGTGCAAGCAATTCAAGACATCTGGGAAAATTTAAATTTGTGATTTTAAATTTTAGTTATTGCATTGGTAGGGGTGGGTTTTTTTTTGCTCAGTAATTACGCATCGATCCCCCCAACCCCCCTTGCCAAGGGGGGCTTTTAGGTTGCTTTTAGCTTCCCCCCTTGCCAAGGGGGGCTTTTAGTTTGCTTTTAGCTTCCCCCCTTGCCAAGGGGGGCTTTTAGTTTGCTTTTAGCTTCCCCCCTTGCCAAGGGGGGTTTTTAGGTTGCTTTTAGCTTCCCCCCTTGCCAAGGGGGGCTAGGGGGGATCGGCATTTGAGGCATGTCACAGATGGTTGGTAAAACCCGCCCCTACATTCGTGCAATTCTTAGTAAGCCAAAGTCTCCAGGGTGTCGCGCAAATATCGCCGTACCCGGTAATCTAAGCTACAATCTTCTGTCTCATCGACGCCGCGTTCCAGTTCCCAGCGCTGAAAACCAGAACTCGATGCGATCGCTATTTTCAAACTATCCCAAATTTGGGTATCATCCATTAATTGAGCTTCCGGTGCAGCAGAATAATTTGCCATAAGTACCCCAGAAAATTTAACTAGAGGAAGTCGAACTAGAATCTTCCATTGCCGACTCACTCTTTTGCGAATTTGGTGCAGTCTCAACGGAAGTGAAAGGCCAAATACTATTGACCTGAAAACCAGGAGTTGTAAAATCCCCATCGATCTTTTCTCTAGGATAAGCTTCTGTTTGAGAAAATGTTGAATCGCTTGTTACCAAAACGCCACAAACGCTCAGCGGCACTTGTAGGAATAAATTGCTCAACAGAAATCCGATCGCTGCCACCAACAACCCTGCACCTCGCCATCCCGGTGCAAATCGCGCCAGCGCTGGGACGCTTGGCGCTAGACTGTAGATTTGCCACAAAACCCAACCCAACAAAGTTGCTCCTATCATAGCCAGTACTTTATTGCCAGTTTTTTTAAACAAACTTAAGATTTGTTTTTGCTGGCTTGTCAATTGCTCTGGCTTGAGGGCGAATATTAAAACGCTAAAAATGTTAAACGGACGCATCAGTTGCATCCACAGCACGGGAACAATCCCCACCGCTGCCACTAAAAAAATCTCGCTCCACACCGGCAGCAATGGCTCACCACTTGCCAATCCCAACAGGCAAACACCCAGGCACAGCGGCAAAACCGATATCCCAGCCAAGTGAATCCACAAAAAAGGTTCAGACCAAAAAGAGCCCATAGCGATTTTAGATTTTAGATTTTAGATTTTAGATTGCAGATGGAATCTACAATCTAAAATCTGCAATCTGCCATTCTCTAATTAGGTGTAAGTGTCCGGCGCTTGGTGACCATCTTGTAGGATTCGATGATGTCTCCTGTAATCCAATCGTTGAATTTGTCAATGCCGATACCGCATTCAAATCCAGCGTTGACTTCTTTGGCATCATCTTTCATCCGCTTGAGCGAATCCAGGTTACCTTCGTAGATTACCTGACCGCCACGGCGCACGCGCACTTTGCTGTTGCGAACCACCTTGCCAGATTGCACGTAGCAACCCGCAACCGCACCGCGTCCCACCGGGAAGACGGCACGTACTTCGGCAGTCCCCAAGGCTTCTTCCACCAGTTCTGGCTCGAGCAAGCCTTCCATTGCGCCTTGGATGTCTTCCAGCAGTTTGTAGATGATGTTGTATTCCCGTACATCTACACCCGCCTGATCGGCTGCTTGCCGCGCCCCACTCGCCAGGGTCGTGCTAAACCCAACGATCACGGCGTTACTAGCTGCTGCCAAGTCCACGTCGGTTTGAGTCACTTCACCGGGTGCAGCCAGCAGTACGCGGATTTGTACCTGATTTTGCGGTAACTGTTGCAAAGCTGCCAGAATTGCTTCCAGAGAGCCTTGCACATCTGCTTTCAACACCAAGTTGAGTTCCTTGAGTTCTCCTTCTTGGGCTTGAGCCGACAGGGTTGTCAGGCTGACGCCTCGTCTCAAGCGAGTTTGCCGCTGCTGTTCCGCACGCCCTTCCGCTAAAGCCCGGGCTTGCCCTGCATCAGCGAACACCTCGAACTCATCCCCTGCTGCGGGGACATCGGAAAGTCCCAACACTTCCACGGCGAAAGATGGCGTTGCGGCTTCCACCCGCTTACCCCGGTCGTCGATCATTGCCCGCACCTTACCAAAGGTGGAGCCTGCGACCAGGATATCCCCCACGTGGAGCGTACCGTTTTGTACCAGCAGGGTGGCAACCGGGCCTCTCGACTTATCGAGGTTGGCTTCAATCACCGTTCCCTTAGCCGCACGATCTGGGTTAGCCGATAGTTCTTCAATTTCGGCGACCAACAGAATCATTTCTAACAATGTATCCAGATTTTCCCTGGTGATGGCACTCACGGGCACCATAATCGTGTCGCCGCCCCATTCTTCCGGTACCAGGCTATATTCTGTTAATTCTTGCTTGACGCGGTCGGGTTGAGCGTCCGGCTTATCGATTTTGTTGATTGCCACCACAATCGGCACTTCTGCTGCCTTGGCGTGGCTGATGGCTTCAACTGTTTGGGGTTGTACGCCGTCATCTGCTGCTACCACCAAAATGGCAATGTCGGTAACTCGCGCCCCGCGCGCCCGCATGGCTGTGAACGCTTCGTGACCCGGCGTATCCAGGAACACCACCTGCTGCATTTCGCCCTCGTGTTCCACGTCTACGTGGTAAGCCCCGATGTGCTGGGTAATACCACCTGCTTCCCCGGCCGCTACCTTGGTTTCGCGGATAGCATCGAGTAAGCTTGTTTTGCCGTGGTCTACGTGGCCCATAATCGTGACTACGGGTGGACGGTGCTGGAGGTGTTCCAGGTCTTCCGCGTCGAGCATTTCGGTGCCTTTAGTAGCTTCGGCTTCTTTTTGAGCCGTTTCTACTGGCACTGCCATCTCCGCCGCCACCATTGTAATCGTTGGCACATCCAGGTTTTGAGTCAGGTTAACGGCTATGCCCTTCATAAACAGCCGCTTGATGATTTCGGTATCTGGGATAGCTAGTTCTTGTGCTAGTTCCTGAACCGTCATGCTGCCGGTTAACACCAGCTTGTCGGGACGTTTGGGTGGGACTTCTTCGCGCTTGCCAAAGCCAGATTGATTTGAGCGATCGCGACTTGCGGCGGGCTTTTTAGTTTTAGCCATTGCCGGAGACGCCACCGTTGCTGCGGGCGCAGCAGTTGCAGTACGTCCTTTTGGCTTGGGTGGACGAGCGATGGAAAGGCTGACCTGAACTCCTGCTGGCAGGACGTTGAGATCGAGTTCGTCAAGCACATCCTCGTCCTCATCGAGAATGGTTTGCGTCCGCCCGCCGCGTTTCGACTTATTAGCCGCCTTAGCCGCCTTGGGCGACTCTTCTTCAACTTCTTCTTCCCAGTTTTTGTTTTTCTTAGGCGGACGCAGCGCCGTGGGTCGCTTCAGTTCCAGTTCGGTTATGGGAGTTGGAGTCAGGGTTTCTGATTCATCGGTTGGCGGTAAAGCTTCTTCTCCTACTTTCCCTACCTTTCGCCTCTCGCCACCCAAGGGCTTTGTCAGCACAACCGCTGGTTTGGGTCGCTGAAGTTCCGGTACCGATGGACTCGGTCTTGTCGGTTTCTCACTGCCGACTGTTGCTGATTTTTCCCCTGGCTTTTGGGGTGTTGTTACTGGTTTGCTGGGCTTTTTGAGTAAAACGGCTTGCTCGGTAGAGCTTTGCTTGTTAGGTCGATTGGGTGCCGTGGCTGCTGGTTTCGACGGTGGTTCGACGATTTTTGGTTTTTCTGGCCTAGCCGGTGGGGATGGAGCGACGACGGCCTGTGGTTTTTCAGGCTTCTCGGGTTTTTCAGGTTTTTCAACCTTGGGAGCTTCAGTTTTTTCTGCGGCTGGGGTTGGGGGTGGGACTGGTCGAACAGGGTTGTTCGATTCGGGGCGAACGGGTCGCTTGGGTGCAGTTGGCTTCATCTGCGAGGAAACAAGCTGTACAGACTCAACTGGTTTCGTTTCTACTGGTGGTTTGGGGGGAACGGCAACAGTTGCCCCCGACGGTTTCGGGCTAGCGCTGATAGGTGTTTGATGTTGTCTTATTTCCAAAATTTGCTGTTGTTTTTTAGGTGCTACAGGCCGAGGGCCGGACGCGAGCGCTGGAGAGCTTGGTTTCACGTTAGCTGATACTGACTTGCCCGAAGCAGCCGGTTCGGGTGTATATTTTTCTGCGGCTGCTCGAATGCGTTCGACATCAGCTTCACCAATTGTGCTGCTATGACTTTTAACTGGAATTCGCAGCTGGTCGCAAATAGCAAGGATATCTTTATTTTCCAAATTCAATTCCCGTGATAACTCGTAAATTCTGACTTTGCCGTTGTTCATCCACGCTTACCCCTTGTGTCCTACCAGTGGTCGCTCCATGACCTGCTGTTTTAACCGTATCTACATCATCCTCATGCTGCCTCCTTTGTGGGAGTTGAGATTGCTTGGTGCAACGGATACGACAACAAAGGTTTTAGCCTCCTTGCTAATCAAGCTCACCTTTTGAGTAAGCGGGTCAGTTGAGACAAGGTTTTGGCTGCTGTTGTAATGTTGCACCAACTTTTAAGCAACTGCGGACGATCGCACTTTACCTATTTACTATTGTGGCACTGACCCGCCTGGATGGGGTGCTGACCCCAAATCCAGTTTTTATTTCCTCCTAAATGTTTGCTTCAGGTGGATGGGTTTGGATTGGTTCCATCTGGCTGGATGGATAAGCGTTGCCATAGCTTCTGGTAGATTTCTGGGGTTACAGGGGCTTTGAGCGCCCGTCCCAGTCGATCTTTTTTTTGTGCTGCCAACAGGCAACGTGAGTCTCGACACAGGTACGCCGAACGTCCCATGCCTTGATCTAATAGTACCTGCCCAGATGGGTAAGCTCTGACCAAGCGCCAAAAATCTTCTTTGGGTGCTACTTGGCGGCAGCTCACACAACGCCGGAAGTTAGGTTTCATCAGATTCTTCACTCAGATCTGCTTCGTCTTCTAGCTCCCAATCGGCAAGAGAGGAGGTTGATACTCTGTCTGAATCCAAGTCTTCTGCATCATCGGTAGCGCCTTTTTGGGCTTGCTGACTGGCTATTTCGGCGGCTATTTTTTGCTCTTCGGCGGCGGCGTCGTACTTGGCTGCATCTTTGATGTCTATTTTCCACCCCGTCAAGCGGGCGGCGAGGCGGACGTTTTGTCCTTCTTTCCCAATTGCCAAGCTGAGCTGGTCTTCTGTGACTAAAACGTGGGCTTGACGGCCTTCTGGATTGACCAAACGTACCTGTTCGACTCTAGCAGGACTGAGAGCGTTGGCAATGTAGGTAGCTGGATCGGGGGACCACCGAATTACGTCGATTTTTTCTCCCCGCAATTCGTTGACGACGACTTGAATGCGGGAACCCCGCGCTCCGATACAAGCACCCACCGGATCGACATCGCGTTCGAGGGTGTCTACGGCAATTTTAGTCCGGGGCCCCAGATAGCGGGAGGGTGGGTTGGCTTCCCGCGCTACGGCGACGATGCGAACGACTTCATCTTCAATTTCTGGGACTTCGTTGCTGAACAGTTCGACGACTAATCCGGCGGCGCCTCTGGAAACGAGCAGTTGGGGTCCCCGCTGCGGGCCTTCGCGCACTTTTTTCAGATAAATTTTAAACTTGGCATTGGCGCGATAGTTATCGTTGGGTAATTGTTCGCGTTTGGGTAATTCAGCTTCAACTTCTGGCTGATTCAAGCCGCTGCTAACAGCCATGATGACGGATTGCCGCTCAAACCGCAGCACCCGCGCTTCCAAGACGCTTCCTTCCAGATCTTGGAATTCTTCTTGAATCATTTTGCGCTGCTGGTCGCGCAGTTTTTGCGACAGTACCTGTTTGGTTTGAATCGCCGCCATGCGACCAAATTCCCCTTGGTCGGGTGTAATGTCTAAGACAACCGTATCGCCTACTTGGGCTTCAGCGGCGACTAATTGAACTTCGTCTAGACCAATTTCCTGGTCGGTGTTGCTGACTTTTTCGACGATGGTTTTGGTGGCGAGGATGCGAAAGCCTTCTTCGTCTACATTTAGTTCGACTTCTAAGTTATCGAAGTAGTTGTCGTCATAATGGCGCTTTTCTAGGTTTTGGGTGCGCCGGTAGCGTTCGTATCCTTTTAAGAGGGCTTCTCGCAACGCTGCTTGGACGGCATGTCTGGGTAAATTTCGTTCGCGACTGATGCTGTCGATCAGGTCTTTAAGTCCTGGTAAACTAACCATTGTCATAGGCACAAACCTCCTTTTGTTATTACTCAGTTGTCAGTTTTCAGTTTTGAGTAGTTGTTTCGGGGCTGTTGGCAATAGTAAATACAACCACCGGATTTAGCTGCTCTGCCTCGATTGGCACAATTGCCAACAGTCCCTATCCCCTGACGGCTGACTGTTAGCTTTGTTCTTCTAGCTGCACCCTGGTAATCAAGGAGCGGGGAATCGCGATCGATCGACCTTTTTGATTGATATAAACCGCTTCTTCGTCCCGTTTCAGCAGTTTCCCTTGCCAGGATTTTTTACCTTCGTAGGGTTCAGTCGTTTCGATCAGAACGGGAAATCCTTTGAAAGATATAAACTCTCGGTCTGAACTCAGGTGGCGCGAGATTCCCGGACTTGAGATTTCCAGGATATACGCATCGGGGATAATATCTGTGGCATCGAGCGCGGCTTCTAAGGCTCGACTCATCCGCTCGCAGTCATCCAAACTCGTATCTTGTTCGGGGTTGCGGATGTCCACTCGCAGGACTGGCGGTGATTGATTTGTCTGAAATACAGCTCCTACCACCTCCAATCCTAAACCTTCGGCAACGGGGGTTGCCAAGTCAATAATTTGTGGTATCAGAGGATGAGCCATTGTCCTGTTACAATTTTTTTTGGCAACTGCAATAAAAAAAGTGGGCTACACCCACTTCCTTTCCCAGAAACTTGACACTCCCCCACCTAAACGATTGGGGATTGTGAAGTACCTACCACCATACCTTTGACATCCTCTCCTGCCTGAAGTGAGGATATTCCTCACCACAAACATTTAGGTTCCCAAGCTGAGCGCTGCCCGTTCGAGTTGCCCCTACTTAGGTCTTACACGATTATGTCCCAACCGAGAACACTATAATATCACTTGCTATCATGACTCCCACTTAGGGTTGGCTCTGGAGAGCGTTTTCTCCATTTCAGAAGAGATTTGCCTATGCCCTACCCTATCTGGATTACTCCAAATTGTTTTTTTTCTCAAATCATTCAGTCTGGCTGAAGACTTACTGCACTGTTTAACGAGTTATCGTTGCTCGTGGTCAAATCTATTTTCCCAGCTGTCCTGTGGCACTGTTTGGGCCATAATATTTTTCGGGCAAGTCTTGGCGGATATCCTACCTGAAGCCAACTAAATTATAGCAGAAGTTGTGGATAAAGTCGTCCTAGAAGGACGAGGCAATAGAGACCCAATTTTTTGGTAATCACAACCTGACTATCCTATTTTAGCAGGCATTGACGGCGAATTTATTCGCCGCGTCGGGTTTCCGCTTCGGGTTAAAAAGCAAAGGCTACCACCGCTTTGTCTATCTTAACCTACCCACGATAGGCTAGATCGGTTTTGACCAGGCGACGCTGTTCGGATTGCCACCCAAAAGGGCAGCAGGGGCGAGCGCGACTCAAACGAGTTTTGAAGGGGTAATTCGCTTTTCTTCGTCGGCATGGGTGCTATGACGCAGTTTGAGAGTCTTTTCTAGGATTGCTTCTACGTCTTCTTGAGATAAGCGCTCGACGTAATTAATTTTAATTTCTTCCAGCATGTCTACAAGCAGGCTTTGCAGTCGGTCTAGGGTATGTTGGTTTTTGGCTTCAGATGCGATCGCTTCCCCCAGATGTTGTACCAGTTGCGCGGTTAGTTTAGCACCCACTGGGTCTTCTACGCCCCCTTTCAGAGCTTCGTAAAGTGCTTGGGATATCTCCGTAACTAATTTATCGGTTAGCTGCGCCGGGACGCTGCCTAAACCCGGTATACCTTGTAAACTGCGGTAGGCGGGCAAGTTGCTGAGGATGCTTTCGATATTGTGGCGCAGGATGGCTTCGATATCGGGCTGGATTTTGGGGACTATGCGGTAGACGACGAGTTTGGTGAGGATGTCGGCGATCGCTTCGACTTCGTTAGTATTGTTGAGATCGATGTAAGGCCGATTTTCCGATTGCGTCAACCACCGGGATATTTCACCCCGTTTAATTGACCCCTGCATTTGGTCTATTACTTGAACAACTACAACTTCGGTGATTTCTTCGGCGAAATTGGCAACTACCCCCCGGTTGATTTGATCGCGTATCCGTTCCAGGTTGATTAATTTTGCGTCGTCAAGGCGTATCATTACCGGGATAACTCGCAGCACTCCCATCCAGGGTTGTACCCAGTAAATCGGTAAGATTAAGAATAGGTCATACCAGCGCCACAGCATGGCATCTGTCCATTTGACGCCTGTATAGCGGCGGCTGATATAAAAGGTACGCGCCAAAAATTCTAAGCCAAACACTAGGGCGAACCACTGGTCGATTCTCCAAAAGAATAGGTCAACAAATTCGCTGTTTTCCCCGAGCTGACGAAAATAGTTAGTTTCGATTAAAGGACGGATTTGGTTGTTAAAAAATTCGAGTTCCTGTTGCGTCCCAAACTTCGAGAAATGATCTTGAGTCCAAAATATTCTAAAAGACTGGCGGGCGGATTCTCGGTCGAGGCGATCGCGCATCCGATTTTTAATTCTTTCCAGGGTGCCGCTTTTGTTCGCTATCTGAAACGGATTTGTATCGATCATTTCGCTGCTTTGGCGACGCAGTTCTTGCAGCGTTTGTTCTACCTGGGGCGACTGCAAGGCATTGGGTGCTTTCAACTGTGCTTGTAACCGATCTACTGTTTTAAGATATGCTTGTGTTTCTCGATAAGGTTCGATGCCTTTGAGCGGATCGTACCATTTTGTAATCGGCGGCAGGGGAATCTGTATTTTTAAGTCCAAAACCTGTAGAGTGCCGTGTAGCCAGAAGTCGCGCAATGGTATGTAACTTAAGTCAAATAGTACCAAACCTAAGTTGGCAGTGGCTGCGATCGCCATCAATCTTTCAAACCACAGGTTCCGACGCGCAGGGGAATTGCTTCTGGCTAGTTTTTGTAGCGATGACATGACTGGGTAGGGAATTTTTTTGAGAGTGCGCCAAATACAGACTACAAGATATGTTGAGGTACTTCCGAAGCTGCATCGGCGATCTAATTTTGGTTTAAAAAAGCTCACCCCCCCAACCCCTGTTTAGAGCGGTTTTCCATTGGGTGCGATGCAGTTGGTTTTTGGGGCACGGCGTTCTCCAACGTTCAACTTAGCGGCAAAGTTGACTGATGCCGTGCCCCTACCAGGATCGTTGACGGGATGGAAAACGCCTATTTTGGGGCACGGCGTTCTCCAACGTTCAACTTAGCAGCCAAGTTGACTGATGCCGTGCCCCTACCAGGATCGTTGACGGGATGGAAAACGCCTATTTTGGGGCACGGCGTTCTCCAACCTTCGAGTTAGGGGCAAAGTTTATTGATGCCGTTGGTTTTTGGGGCACGGCGTTCTCAAACCTTCAACTTAGCGGCAAAGTCTATTGATGTTCCCTACCAGGATCTATGACGCCATGGAAAACGCCTATAGAGCGAGGGCAGGGGCACTTTTTCAGCTTCTCCCCGTGTCGGGGAGGGATTGAGCTAGTTGCGAGCGTTTTCAGGTATTGGTCTGCCTTTGGGTTCGGGTAAAACTGGGCGGGGTTGGTAGGGCATGGGAATATACTGGACGGAAGGACGCCCGCCTTGGGGTTGCGGGTACAATTCCATCAGGTTATAAATCGAGCTTGGCAACCCAACTGTGATGGGTAAACCGAGTTCCGTCGCTTCTTCTACTGTGATGGGATAGTCGTGGGTAACTTGTCCCGTCGTCAGGGTGTCCACGATTTTTTCTATATTTTCTGGCGCTATTTTTTGTTGGGGAACGTCGTCTTTAAGCAGAGTACGGACAAACCGCTGCACTTGGTTAATGGCTTTGCGCGATAAGTCTGCCATGATTAACGTTTCATCGTCTACTTCGCTAATCGGTTTGTCTTGAACTACTTTCAGGATACTCGCAGCGGGGAAGTTGCCTAATTGCGGATCGACTGGTCCTAAAACCGCGTTAGCATCCATGACGATTTCATCTGCTGCTAAGGCTAGCATGGTGCCGCCGCTCATGGCGTAGTGGGGAACAAATACGGTAACTTTGGCTGGATGGCGAATTAAAGCTCTAGCTATTTGTTCGGTTGCGAGGACTAAGCCGCCAGGGGTATGCAATATTAAGTCGATCGGTGTATCTGGCGGCGTCAGGCGAATTGCGCGCAAGACTTGTTCCGAGTCTTCGATGGTGATGTAGCGCGAGAGGGGAATGCCCAAAAAACTAATCGACTCTTGTCTATGAATCAGCAAAATGACGCGGCTGTTGCGTCCTTGCTCAAATTGCCGCAATGCTTGGACGCGGCGCATTTCCATCATCCGGCGTTGCAATGCGGGCTGAAATGAGGACAAAAGTAGAATTATCCAGAATATGTCAAAGATACCAAAGCTCATTTTTTACCACATAAATGCTGTATTTGCCGCTATTGTTACAATTTTTTGCTTGTAAGGGCTTCTATCTAAGGGCTTAACGCCGCTGTTGGGGTTACCGCACCCGCAGCGCCCGCAGCGCCCGCAGCCTGAAGGCTGGGGCTATACAAACTTGCGTCCGCAAGGCAAGGACTCTTTAGCCTGCGTAGGCAGGCTTTGTCTGTATAGCCGCGACTTCAGTCGTTTGGGCAATTAGCGGCGTCATCACAAAATCTAAAAATCTTAGCTAAGACTCTTGGCCAACCCATAAACAACGGTTATGCTATTCCCATGAACCTTAGCCAAGGTTTTTGGGAATAAACCAATGTCCAAAATAATCTACGATCTCATCCAGCGTTTTGAGGTAGAAAACGGCGTCCCGCGCCTGATTTCAACCAATATTCAAGTGATTCAAGGCGGTGAAGATTTAATGTCTTTAGCTACCAATCTTTTGGCTCAACTTGGTTTTTACGACAAGTTTGAGGAAAAGCGGACATCTCAATACATAGGGTACCGGCTTAAGAATCCTGGGAAGGGAGATAAACGTTATCAAATCGTCTTATCTCCACGACAAGATGGGTTATGTATTTCTATCTCCAAAAATGTTTTACAGCCACATATTTTAGAACTAAAATATTATGCTTTTGTTGTATTTTATAACGATACTACAGACTATGAAATGATTATTTTAGGTAGTTTTTGGGTTTTTCCCAGCCAAGAAAAAACTTTTATCAAAACCTTTAATTATCCCGAAGTGAATTTAAACTATCAAACCAAAGGTCGTTTTTACTTTCATTGGACACCTGAAGATCTACCTTCACAGGAATACCCCTATAATTTTGACAAAAACCAACTAGCAGAAAGAAATAGCTATTTAATATTAGATGAGGATAAACTATTTCCTTACACATTACAAACATTCATCAATTCTGTGGATGCATTAGAAGAGTTCATTGGTTACTTTGGCAAAATTATTATGGAGCAACAGTAATGTCTATCAAAGCCAAAAGACTGGTAAACCCATACGAAGAAAGAATGCTGGAGTTTCTGCGAACCTGTGTCGATGAAAGTTATAAAATTCACACTCAGGTTAGCTTAGCTCAATTTTGTGAAATAGATAGTTACCTTGACAAGGAATTAAGAAATTTTTTCTTTAGCTCCAGCGTAGATGCTCTAATCACGGACTTTGACTATAAACCTTGTCTGGTTGTAGATTTTCAGTCTTCGTATCACGACTCTACAGAAGCAAAAGAGCGCGACAGAAAAAAGGCTTTTTTACTCAATATCGCTGGAGTTACCTTGATTTTTCGCGATTGAAAGAGTTTGGTTTATTGCATCTTTTTTCTAAAGATGAAGAGGTTGTTTTCAATTTATTCACAGGTGAAGGGCGCTCAAAAGCAGAAGCACTAATTAGAAATTATTGCAAACAAATTGAGTTTATCGGTGTCTAAACCAGTTGATTGGACAGTTGGTATATCAGCTAGCACCCTCATAGCTAATGGAACGCAAGTTAGCGGTTATTTTCCCCTAGATGGGGCAAGTTATAGAGAAGTTCGCTATCCTATGGATGGTAGCAATATAACCAGCTATATTGTCTACGATGATGAGGGACGTGCAATTAAGCGAGTGGACGTGGCGGGAAAAGCTCATGCAGGTGTTCCCACACCTCACGTTGTTGAATACAAACACAACCAAAACCCGGCAGGAAATATTTTCGTACAAGCTGATAAAATAGCTCGACCCGCGACAGCAGACGAGATACCTTAGAGATTATGTCTATAAAACAAATATCCTTAAATACAGAGAAGCTAATCGACTTTCAGCATTGGAAAAAGGCTAACGGGGATGATTTTTCACTGTGGGACTATCTTTTTGGAGTCTCTAACGTTGAAATAGCGATCGCTTTCACAAAACTATTCTGGCCCGATATTGTTGAACATGAGGGCGGCATTTTTTTATCTGAAGCTTTCAATCCTGAAATATACGCGCAGTGGAAAGCTAAATTTGGCAACGATATTACCTCAATTGAGCGGGTGATGAATCATCAGCACGTCGATGATATTCTGCCTGGATCGGAGCAAGTAGGGGTTGATAATTTATATTATCTGGGAGATGCGATCGCTCAAATGTGGCAAAGTCGTTTGAAGTCACTTTATCCGGAACGACAGTTTGAAGTATGCTGCAACCGAGATGAAAACACCGTTATAGTCATGTTCTACCAAATACGCACATAGTTTAGGCTAAAACCTTAGACTGTAAGTTAATTTCCTTACCCTCAATTAGCTGCTGAAACAGACTTAATACCTCTCTATGGCTGTAACTCATATCCAGAAAACGAAATGCTGAAGCTGCAAGATACTCCCGATTTTGCTCGAAAGCAATCCATTTCCGTCCCGCAGTTTCAGCAGCAGCACCAGTCGTATTAGAACCGGCAAAGATATCTAAAACTGTATCGCCTGATTCGGTCAAAAAATTAATAAAGAAAGCTGGAAGTTTTTGGGGAAACCGGGCAGGATGTGCTTGCAATCCTACTGTTTTACAAAGTTGAATGTAACGCGAATTACTTTCAGTATTTGGAATTTGCAATAAGTTGGAAGGGATTGCACCGCCGTTGTCAGTGGCAAATTTTGTTCCTATTTCATGTCCTGAAGGACGTGCTTTGGGTTTGTAGTATTTCTCAGGATTGGCATGAAGTTTTTTCATTCTTTCTGAATAAGGTACTAAAACCTTACTCACGTCAGCTTTAGGAAAGTCGGTTTTAGATAACCACCAAATTGTATTTACCGAATCTTTAGCCCGAATTTTACGCTTATTCACCCATTCAATTGGTGAGGGTAGTTTAGAGGGATTATACCAAAAAAACTCCTCTGCTAAACGGAAATCTAACTCATCGCAAAGCTTGATTAGAATTTGGTAGTTGTATAGGGAACGTACAGGACGCTTACTTTGATATGCACCTCCTAAGTCTAGGACAAAACTGCCCGTAGGTGATAAAACGCGATAGACTTTCTCACAAAATGCAAATAGCCAGTCTACATAAGCTTGTTGGTCAACATTACCATAGGTTTTCTCGCGTTGCAGCGCAAATGGAGGTGATGTCATTACCAAGTTAATAGAATTAGCTTCAATTTGGTCTAAAAGTTCCAGCGAATCCCCAATGTAAGCGGCACCGTAATCTGTGATGTATAGAGGGTTTTTAAGGAGCATATCTTTTATTATAACCAACAACAGCGTCTAATTAAGTACCGGGTTTAATTGCCATCAAAATAAATCGCAATACAAATACACCTGCTAATATCCACAATGCGGGTGTTGTTTCCTGGGCTTTGCCTTGAAAGGTTTTAATTAAAGGATAGGTAATAAACCCGACTGCCAAGCCTTCTGCAATTGAATTACTTAAAGGCATAATCAGAATAGTTAAAAACGAGGGAATCGATTCGGCTGTATCGTCCCAATTAATTGTGCGTACGTTACCTGCCATCAATACCCCAACGATGATTAAAGCGGGGGCGGTGGCAAAGGCTGGAAACGCAGAAATTAGGGGAATAAAAAAGATAGAGAGGGTAAATAAAATTGCTACAATAATGCTAGTAAATCCTGTCCTTCCTCCTTCGGAAACTCCCGCCGCAGATTCGATATAAGTGGTGACGGTGGAGGTTCCCATTATTGCGCCTACGGTTGTTCCTACGGCGCCTGCCATTAATGCTTGATTGGCGTTGGGAAGTTCGCCTTCTTCGTTAATATATCCGGCTTGAATACCGACGCCTGCTAGCGTACCAACCGTGTCGAAAAGGTTGACGAAGAGAAAGACGAAGGTAACGGCTAAAAAATCCCAAAAATTGGTTTGACCGACCAGGGAAAGCCCTACAACGGCTTGTCCGAGTAAATCTACAGGCCATTGGGGTAAGGCGATAATTGCTTTAGGCGGGGGGGCGATGTTGAGTATCCATCCTAAGACGGCGGTGGCTAATATTCCCCACAGTAATGCGCCTTTGATGCGTCGGGCGATGAATGCTGCGGCGATCAGAAAGCCTGCGATCGCCATCAACGTCGGCGCTTGGTTAAAATGACTCAAAGCCGTTTTCGTTGCAGGATTCGCCACAATTATACCCGCGCCGCCGGTAGCCGGATCGCCGGAAAGGCCAATATAAGCAATAAATAAGCCAATTCCAGCTGCTGTGGCTTGTTTAAGGGATGAGGGAATAGTTTTGACAATTAAAGCGCGAATATTGCCCAATGTCAGGCCAATAAATATTATCCCTTCAATTAAGACGGCGGTTAAAGCAACTCGCCAGTTGATACCGAGTCCTTTGACGACGGAAAAGGCGAAAAAGGCATTTAATCCCATCCCTGGGGCGAGGGCAAAGGGATAATTGGCTGTTAGCCCCATCATAACGGTGGCGAGCGCAGATGATATCGCCGTTGCAATGACTAATTCTTGAAATAAATCGTTGGGCTGTTGCAGAAAAATGGCGTTGGATAAAATTAAGGGATTGACTGCCAGAATATACGCCATTGTCATAAATGTGGTGACGCCTGCCAACACTTCGGTGCGAAAGTTGGTCTGATTTTCCTCAAATTGAAAGTATCTGGCAATCTTAGATAGCATTTTTTTTACCGCAGAGACGCAGAGGACGCAGAGGAAAGAAGAGATGGGTAATTTTGCAGTTTTTGTAGGGACACGGCGTCAGTAATTTTTGTTTTCCATGCCAAGATATTCGGATGCCGTGTCCCTACAGCCTGAAATTTATTTTAAGGCTTAACTGCGGGCAATTCCTTCAGTACGCGCTGCTTGTTGAACTGCGGCGGCGACAGCAATGGAAACTCGCTTGTCAAAGACGGAGGGGATGATGAAATCCGGCTTTAAGTCTGAGGGATTGACTAGGGATGCGATCGCATATGCTGCTTCCAAGTACATGGTAGTGGTAATCGCGCTGGCACGACAATCTAATGCACCGCGAAATACACCAGGAAACGCTAAAACGTTATTAATTTGATTCGGATAATCGCTGCGTCCTGTTGCCATTACCGCTACATCGTCTTTGACTAATTCGGGTTGGATTTCTGGGATGGGATTCGCCATGGCAAAAACGATCGGATCTTTTGCCATTGACCGCACGATTTCCGGTGTCAAAACTCCGGGGGCGCTGAGTCCGATAAATACATCTGCACCTTGTAAAGCACCGGCAAGGGAACCCTGTGCTTTGACGGCAAATTCGCGTTTTTGGTCGGTTAAATCGGTGCGACTGAGGGAAAGAATTCCTTTGGTATCGCACATCCAAATATTTTCGGCGCCAGCTTTGCGTAATAGGCGGGCGACTGCGACGCCAGATGCACCCGCACCGTTAATTACGATGCGGATTTTGGACATGGATTTATTGATGAGTTTGAGGGCGTTTATTAACGCTGCTAAGGTGACGATAGCCGTGCCGTGTTGGTCGTCGTGAAACACTGGGATATCTAATTCTCTCCGCAGTCTTTCTTCTATTTCAAAACAGCGAGGGGCGGCGATATCTTCTAAGTTAATGCCGCCGAAAACGGGGGCGATATTTTTGACGGTGCGAACGATTTCGTCTGGATCTTGGGTGGCTAAACAAATAGGAAATGCGTCGATTCCGGCAAATTCTTTGAATAGCATAGCTTTGCCTTCCATCACTGGTAATGCACCAGCGGGACCGAGATTTCCCAATCCTAATACGGCGCTGCCATCGGTGACGACGGCGACGGTGTTTTGTTTGATGGTGAGGCTGTAAACTTGTTCTGGGTCTTGGGCGATCGCCGTACATATCCTACCGACGCCTGGGGTATATGCCATCGCCAAGTCGCCTACACTCCTAAGCGGCATTTTCCCCTGAATGCTGATTTTACCGCCTCGGTGCAGGTTGAAGGTGCGGTCGAAGACTTCCAGGATGGTAATATCAGGTAGGGATTTGACCGCTTGTACTATTTTTTCTGCATGTTCGGTACTCGAGGCATCAACGCTAATTTCCCGAATGGTGATTTGGTGCGTGCGTTCGATTAAATTTATCTGATCTAGGTTACCGCCAACGGATGCGATCGCACCCGTTACACTTGCTAGCATCCCGGCGCGGTTGGGCAACTGGACGCGAATTGTGACGCTATAACTGGGATTGGGTGTAAGTGCTACCATGCTGCTGCTTTGATTTTGTGGTGGTTCAAATTGCGTGAATATCGCTTATTCCCTAGAGATTAACGTTATCTCTGTAGGGGCTTTACTAGCTTAAGGCAAAAATAAGCTTAATCTTGGACTTGGCAAGCATAACCCATTGATAGCCGCAAATCTGTCAAATTTGTATCCACCAGATAACTTCTTCTGCCAGAAACCCGGTTTTTTGGCAAAACCGGGTTTCTTTGGCGCGGAATGCTAGATTTTGGCAATTAGCCAATCGCGTAAGCTGAGTGAAACGCCCACCACAGGAGGACGCCGATTCCTCCCAAGATTACGATTGCCGAAACAGCGATTGCTGCTGGGCTATCAGCCCCATCAAATTTCATGATGCCACGGTTTAAGTCGCTCATCTCTTGTTGCTCTTTACTGCAAAGATTACGATTCAAGGGTATCTAATTCTAGGTTAGCGAGGTTAGTATCAATCGTCCAATAAAAAAATTCTGTAATTTTTCTGTTCGAGTTAGATCCGGCTAAATATAAATTTTTGTATAAAACATGAGAGTAAGCCTTATACCCACTGGCAGATGACGGCGGCTTGCAGGTTTAATAGAGATTGGTAAAAACCAGCTATTAGCTCAAGTTGCTAGTTATTCCATGCATAGCAGCTAATGGCTAATGGCTAATGGCTAATGTGAGTAAAAATCTTATATTAGCAATTAGCAATTAGCCATTAGCAACGCCCTTGTTTATATGAGGAAATTGCCGGTGAAAGTGCTGACGATCGTTTTAGCCGCTATCGTAGCGTTATTTGTGATAGTGGAAGTAAGTCTGAGGTTACTGTTTGGCTTTGGTAACCCACTGACTTACATTGCAGATGAGAAAATCGGTTATTTATTAGCGCCAAATCAGCGGACTCGTCGGTTTGGAAATCGCATCGAGATTAACGAGTATTCGATGCGGAGTGGTGCTGTTACGAAAGAAAGATCCCCCGACACATTCCGGGTACTGGTCTTGGGAGATTCTATCGCTAATGGGGGCTGGTGGACGGATCAGACAAATATTATTTCAGAAATGCTGGCGCAGCAGTTGCGAGAACCAGATGGGGAGACGCGGGGATGGGGAGACGGGGAGATGGGGAGACGGGGAGATGGGGAGAATTTTGCATCAAGCCAAAATCCGATCCCTCCCCGCCCCCCCTTAACAAGGGGGGAATTCAAAATCCAAAATTCCCATGTGGAAGTTCTCAATGCTTCGGCTAATTCTTGGGGGCCAAGAAATGAATTAGCTTATTTACAGAGGTTTGGGACGTTTGATGCTCAAGTTGTCGTGTTGATAATTAATACAGATGATTTGTTTGCGACGACGCCGAGTTCGGTGGTGGTGGGACGCGATCGCAATTACCCAGATCGCAAACCGCCTTTAGCAATTGTAGAAGCGATCGCTCGCTATTTGTTACCAGAACAGACGATCCCGGAGTTGGCGCAGGTGAATGCAGAAGGAGGCGATCGCGTCGGGCGCAATTTGGAGGCGATTGGGAAAATTCAGGCAATGGCAACTTCTACCAACAGCCATTTTCTGCTAGTAATGACTCCCTTACTGAGGGAAATTGGCAAACCTGGTCCGCGCGATTACGAAATCAAAGCCAGATCTCGAATCGCTGAGTTTACCGAGTCTCAACAACTAAAATACATCGATTTTCTCCCTGTTTTCAACTCAATCCAACTGCCAGAAACCTTATACCGCGACCACATTCACCTCAGTCCTCAAGGCAATCAACTTGTTAGCAAAGCCATCAGCCAAGGGATTTTAGATTTGGTAATGGGTAATAGGTAATAGGTAAGAAAAACTATCCATTCTCAATTACCAATTACCAATTACCAATTACCAATTACCAAATTGCTACACCTTGACGGCTTGTGGATTGATGCATTCCAAGTCTCGCTGCTGCCAGACTTTGCCATCAAGCGCCATTTGCTCGATTAAACTCGCCAAGCGCAATGCTTTCAGCGCCTGTTCGCCGCCCACCGATGGTTGATTGCCGCCCCGCACGCAGTTGACAAAATGCTCTAATTCTGCATTGAGCGGCTCGATGTTGCTGGTGTAGACTTTCTCAATCAGACCATCCTGGCGATATAGCACTTGACCGTACTCGGTGATGTAATTAGCAGTTGTTTGGCGGTGAATCAGGATTTCATTTTTGAGAAAATCTGCTTCCGTCAGCGAGTTCTTACAATGCGCCGCAATGCGGCGGGTTTTTAGATGAGAAACCTTACTCGCGGTTAAGTTTGCTACGATACCGTTGGCAAAACCTAACGTAGCGGTGACGAAATCTAGATACCCAGAATCTCCAGCACAACTACCGCTGGCGGTTAATTTAACCACGGGTGCTGCTGCTAATTCCAGGAATAGGTCAATATCGTGGATCATTAAATCCAAGACAACCGACACATCGTTGGCGCGAGGAGTATAGGGACTCATGCGGTGCGCTTCCAATGCCAGCAGTTTTTCTGTTTTTAGAACTTTGCTAAACTCCTGAAAAGCAGGATTGAAGCGTTCGATGTGACCTACTTGTAAAATGCACTTGTATTCCGCTGCTGCATTCACCAAAGATTCAGCCTCGGCAATACTGGCGGCAATGGGTTTTTCTATCAAAGTATGAACGCCAGCTTGGAGACAGGTTAACCCAACGCTATGATGCAGCTTTGTGGGAACCGCGATGCAAACCGCATCCACATGGGGGAGTAGGTCGCGATAATCCTCAAAAAAGCGAACGCGGTATTTACTGGCAATATCCAAACCGCGTTCTACATTGATGTCTGCAACACCGACGAGTTCAACATCCTTGAGTAAACTGAGAACACGGGCGTGATGCTGTCCCATGTAGCCAACTCCAATCACCCCGATACGCAACGGTTCTGGCTGATTTCTGTGCAGATAACCGTTGGCAAATTTGACAGATATTCCGTTTTGCACTCTTATATGCTCCTCCACCACACTGGGTCAGATCCTGTAGGGACGCTGCGTTCGTACCGATAAGTGAGCGCATTTAAGCTCAAATGATTCTGTACGAATGCGATCGCCCCGTCCAGCCATCAAAAACCATCCAGATGGTAACATAGTGGCTCTATATGATTAAGAATTTCTAAGCGGGGTTCAAGTTCCTACACATACGGGTATTGATCGGAAAGCCTTTTTGTAGTAAGGAAACCAAAAGCAGGTGAGCTTCAGGTGCAGGTGAGCTTCAGGTGCAGAGGAGCGGGGGAGCAGGTGAGCGGGTGAGGAATGTAGGGGTGGGTTTTACCAACAATATTGCGGAAAAACAGACAATTTAACTAAACCCGCCCCTTTTGAGTCAGTAGGGGAGGCAAAGGAGAATTTCCGATTCAAAATCCGCGTTCCCAGGCAGGAGCTAGGGAACGAGCCAAAATCCAAAATCGTTGTAGGGTGGGGGAAAGGTCGTGAAAGCGGTAATTTTGCTATCTGGTGGTTTAGATTCGTCAACGGTGCTGTATCAAGCTCTAGCGGATGGTGTTGATTGTTACGCCCTTTCGTTTGATTACCAGCAACGGCATCGACGGGAGTTGGAGGCAGCGACGGCGATCGCATCAACTGCGGGTGTAAAAGAACATCAGGTCATTAGCTTTGATTTGCGCTTGTGGGGCGGTTCGGCGCTAACGGATGCGACGATTGAGTTGCCTTGCGATCGCTCTTGGGCTGACATGTATCAAAATATACCCATTACATACGTACCAGCACGCAATACCATATTTTTGAGTTTTGCGCTAGCGTATGCGGAAGCAATTAATGCCCAACGGGTTTATATTGGCGTCAATGCTTTAGATTATTCCGGTTATCCAGATTGCCGTCCCGATTATATCCAGGCGATGCAAGAAGTATTTCGATTGGGAACAAAACAAGGTCGCGAAGGCGAACCGATAAAGATTTTGACGCCTTTAATTAACCTGAAAAAAACCGAAATTATTCAATTGGGAAATAATTTAGGCGTGCCTTGGGAAAAAACCTGGTCATGCTATGCGGGTGAAGAAATTGCTTGTGGTGTTTGCGATTCTTGTCAGTTGCGTTTGGCAGCTTTTGAAGAATTGGGATTAAAAGATCCCCTGCCGTATAAAAGTGTGGAAGTCAGGGAGTAGGGGCACGGCATTTTATAATTTTTGGTAGAAATCAAAATTTATGCGACGCCGTGCCCCTACTGGGTATAAATAAACATCACAATTCGGGGCACGGCATTTTATCATCTTGGCTAGAAATCAAAATTTATGCGACGCCGTGCCCCTACTGGGTATAAATAAACATCAC
>NZ_JBHFNP010000009.1:0-22171 GCF_041929235.1 Microseira sp. BLCC-F43 | reverse complement strand
AAATAAATATTACAACTTTGCGCCCCCCCCCCCCCCCCACCCCAATTTTTATTTTTTTGGGGGGGGGGGGGGGTCGGCCCCCCGCCCCACACTTGCATAACTATTTTCACTTTATTTACTTGTACCTACTTACAAGCATTAATTCACCAGCTTCTGTTACCCCATCTGAGTGCCAGACAGCAGGCAGAAATTTTGGCCCAGTTGCTGGCTGCTGCTATCCATCTAAATGTTCACTGTGGAGAGGATTTTCAGACGCTAATTGCCGCAGAAATGGAAAAGTTGCCAGATGATGAACAGGAGTAAAGGGAGAGCGATCTCTGCCGATTCTGAATTAAGATCGATCTCGCACCAAATCCTCTCGTCAATCCTCTCCGTTCATGAAAGGATGTCTTTTCCAACTCTGCCTGCTTAACGGGATCGCTCTATTTTATAGCGGTTTGCAACTTGGTAGAATACACTTTATTTTGCATAAGTTAAGTCCGCTACGTCGGGCTGTATTCCACCAAGTCACAAACTGCTATATCTATTCGCCTCCGAACCAACGGCAGCACAAATTATCCCGGATGCAACCTTACCTGTCAATTCCACAATTACGCAAGCAGGGAACACCCGTATTATTGAGGGAGGAACAAGCGCAGGTAGCAATTTATTTCACAGCTTTCAAGAGTTTTCTGTCCCGACGGGTGGCACCGCTTTTTTCAACAATGCTCTCGATATTCAGAATATTTTCATCCGGGTGACAGTTGGAGCTATTTCTAATATTGATGGCTTAATTCGAGCGAATGGGAATGCTAATTTATTCCCGATAAATCCAAATGTAATTATTTTTGTTCCTAATGCGAGGCTAAATATTGGTGGCTCGTTTTTTGCAAGTACGGCAAACAGTATTGTCTTGGCAGATGGGAGTTTTTTCAGCGCTAAGACTCCTCAAGCAACACCGTTGTTAACTATCAGCGTACCCATTGGCTTACAATATGGCAAAGTAGCAGGAAGTATTGTGAATCAAGCCAGGGTAACCAATAGGGATAATTTTGTATCCGGCAGGCAAGTACAATTGGGAAATACCCTAGCAATGGTCGGCGGCGATGTGCGATTAGAAGGTGGAATTTTGCAAGCACCGGGTGGTCGAGTTGAGTTAGGAGGATTGGCAGCAGCAGGCATAATTGTAATTAGTATTGATGGCAAAATTCTGCGCTTGAATTTCCCTGAAGGGGTGGCGCGAACGGATGTATTTCTTAACAATATAGCTCGTGTTCGTGTTGATTCTACGGCAGGTGGGGATATTGCCATTAATGCTCGGAATTTGGCAATGTCTGAAGCAAGTACGCTTTTGGCTAGGATAGCTCTAAGTTTGGCTCCATCTGGCGCTGTTGCGGGAAATATTGAGATTAATGCCACAGAGCAAGTAACGATTTCCTCTGGCGCTATTGCCAATCTTATAGGCACGGTAGGTATAGCTCAAACTAAGGGGGGTGACATTAACATTAGAACGAGGTCACTTTCTGTTAAGAATGGCGCTGCACTGTCCACCAGCACCTTGGGACTGGGAAATGGGGGAAATATCAGCATTATTGCCACTGATAGGGTTGCTTTAGATGGGGTAGATAGCAATGGATTCTCTACTATAGTCATCAGCACGGTGGAACGGGGAGCAAAAGGCAACACTGGCGATATCAACATCACAACAAGGTCGCTTTCTGTCACGTGTGGCGCTCAATTACAATCCCTGAGTCGCGGACAAGGGAATGCCGGAAATTTGAGGATTACTGCTACCGATAGCGTCTTCTTTGATGGAGTGAGTAGCAATAAACGCCCCAGTGCAGCTTTCGCCACGGTGGAAACAGAAGCCGTAGGTAAGGGTGGTAGCATTGACATCACAACGAGGTCGCTTTCCCTCACCAATGGTGGCGTTTTAACAGCGAGAACAAATGGGGAAGGAAATGCAGGAAATATCACGATTACTGCTACCGAAACCGTTTCTCTTGATGGGGTGGGGATTGATGGAGGTTCTAGCGGTATCTTTAGTACCGTCGGTGACAAAGCTGTGGGAAAGGGAGGCGAAATCAGCATTACAACTAAGTCGCTTGCTGTTACTAACGGCGCTCAATTACTTGTCGGTACTCTGGGAAAAGGAGATGCCGGAAATGTGAGGATTATTGCTACCGATACTGTCTCTTTTGATGGAGTGGGGAGCAATGGAGAATTCAGTGGTATTTTCAGCTCAGTAGCAGCACCAACAGCCATCGGAAAAGGCGGTTTGATTGAGATTGAAACTGGGTTACTCTCAGTTACAAATCGTGCGGTTCTGAATGCCAACAGTTTCGGACAGGGTGCGGCAGGCGATATACAGATCAAAGCTGATTCCGTGGGTCTCAACCAAGCAGCGATCGGTGCTGAGACGGTGGCGGGTAAAGGGAATATTACCGTGCGATCGCCATCCCTCATCCTCCGCAATCGCAGCTTCATTACCACCAATGCCACAGGTAGCGATATCGTCGGCGGCAATATCACCCTCGATGTCGGTGTACTCGCTGCTTTGGAAAATAGCGACATCAGTGCTAACTCTGAGGAATTTGTCGGCGGTAATGTCAATATCGATACTCATTTTTTTTAAGTACGCAACCCCGCGATGCACTTACCTCAGAAAGCGATATTACTGCTACTGGAAAGATTGCGGCTGGTAATATTACTATCAACACACCTGATGTTGACCCCAGTTCTGGATTAGTGGAATTGGCAGCTAATGTCGTCGATGTTACCGGGCTGATTGTTGACCGCTGTTTACCAGCACGAAAAGGCAGTAGCTTCGTCGTCACCGGACGGGGCGGCATTCCACCGAGTCCCAACGAATCGATGGGGGGCGAAACGGTACTGGTAGATTTAGTTACACTCGATGGTGAAACGCGGGGACGCTCTGAAGAAGAAGACGCACCAGACGGGGAGAAGGGGAGATGGGGAGCGCGACCCTTCCGGGGATCGAAGCACTAGGATAGTGGAAGCTACTGGCTGGGTAATTAACGAGAAAGGCCAGGTTGTGCTTGTTGCTACTGTACCAACTCCCCACCTTGTTTGGCTGGCTGACCCGGCATGTAGGGGAAGGTTTCAAATCAGGTAGGTATAAAAAAATGGCACTCAACCCAGAAGGTTTTTACAGCCTGACTTCGGGGAATGATAATTTTCAGGTGACTCCAGGATTGCTGGTGGGGTTGCCAATTGGATTGGTGGCTTTAGAGGGCAACGATACAATCCGAGGCTCTTCAGACAGCGAAATTATGAATGGCAACATGGGTGAGGACTTCGTCTACGGTGGCGGCGGCGGGGACACCCTGTATGGCGGGAAAGATTCTGATGGGGTGTTTGGGGAGGAAGGGAACGACAACCTCAACGGGAATATGGGCGACGACCTGGTTTTGGGGGGAACAGGAGACGATCTCGTTCGCGGGGGTAAAGGTTCAGATCTGTTGTTTGGGGACTCTATGCCCGATGGTACGGGGAAAGTTGGCCCTGGTGGTAATGACATTCTGATTGGGGATTTTGGCCTGGATTTCTTGATTGGCGGTGGGGGTAGCGATATTTTTGTCCTCAGAACCGATACGGTTTTGCAAGATCCCAATAGTGCGGATTTGATCTTGGATTTTGATAAGTTTGGCGATCGCATTGGTTTAACCGGCGGCATCACTGAGGCCAATATCTTGCTTAGATCGGCGGATGTCCCCATCGCTGACGCTCTCGGCAGTGCAGAATTGGTGAATATGGGTCTCAACCCCGCAGCTATTAGACAGGCATATATTTCCATCACAGGTGTAGACCTCGATCCCAACGGCGATGGTCTGATTAGCGGTACTTCAATTGGCATTAACGGCTCTGCGTTTCTGGGTTTTGCGATTAATACCACACCCGCCGACCTCAGCGGTCGTTTCACTGCGGTAGATTTTTAACTTATCGGAACCCCTTCAAGTGGAGATCCCCATTCTGATAGACTTTAAAACTGGTAAGGCCACACCAAACTTCGGAAAATCAAGCAGCTGGAAGGACGGACACCGTGATCGAGAGTAGCATCGGTTTAGAAATTATTGAAGTAGTAGAGCAGGCAGCGATCGCATCTGCTCGCTGGATGGGGAAAGGCGAAAAAAACACCGCCGATCACGTGGCTGTGGAAGCGATGCGGGAACGCATGAACAAAATTCACATGCGGGGTCGTATCGTTATCGGTGAAGGGGAACGGGATGAAGCCCCCATGCTCTACATCGGCGAAGAAGTGGGGATCTGCACCCGCGAAGATGCCAAAGCATTCTGCAACCCCGACGAACTGGTTGAGATTGACATTGCCGTTGACCCTTGCGAAGGCACTAACTTGGTCGCCTACGGTCAAAATGGTTCGATGGCGGTGTTGGCAATTTCGGAAAAAGGCGGGTTGTTTGCTGCACCCGACTTTTACATGAAAAAGTTGGCAGCACCACCCGTGGCGCGGGGTCACGTCGATATCAATAAATCCGCTACCGAAAACCTGAGAATCCTCTCCGATTGCATGCACCGCAGCGTTGAGGAATTGGTGGTAGTCGTAATGGATCGCCCCCGTCACAAAGAACTGATTCAGGAAATTCGCGACGCGGGAGCCAGAGTGCGGCTGATCAGCGACGGCGACGTTTCTGCGGCGATTTGCTGTGCTTTTGCTGGGTCGGGCATTCACTGCTTGATGGGAATTGGTGCAGCACCCGAAGGCGTGATTTCCGCCGCAGCAATGCGCTGCTTGGGTGGACACTTCCAAGGTCAGCTGATCTACGATCCCGAAGTCGTCAAAACAGGTTTGATTGGCGAAAACAAAGAAGGTAACCTGGCACGGCTGAAGGAAATGGGAATTACTGACGGCGATCGCGTCTACAACGCCGAAGAACTCGCTTCTGGCGAAACTGTTCTGTTTGCTGCCTGCGGTATTACCCCAGGTACACTGATGCAAGGGGTGCAGTTCTTCCACAACGGCGCTCGGACTCAAAGCCTGGTAATTTCCAGTCAATCGCGCACAGCTCGGTTCGTGGACACAATTCACATGTACGACAAGCTGGAATACATCCAATTGCGCTAGGGAAATTTTAGATTTCAGATTGCAGATTTTAGATTTAAATTAATTTAATCTGAAATCTGCAATCGGCAATTTGAAATTACCAATTACCAATTACCAATTACCTATTTAGAAAATGAATATTGCAGTCGTAGGACTTAGCCATAAAACCGCAACCGTAGAAGTTCGGGAAAAACTCAGCATTCCAGAACCCCAGGTGGAAGGCGCGATCGCTCACCTCCTCAGTTACCCCCACATCGAAGAAGTCGCCATCCTCAGCACCTGTAACCGTCTAGAAATTTACATCGTCGCTAAGGAAACAGAACCGGGCGTCCGGGAAGTAACCCAATTTCTTTCCGAACATAGCAAAATACCCGTTCCTCACCTGCGGAAACACCTGTTTATCCTTCTCCACCAAGACGCGGTCATGCACTTGATGCGCGTTGCAGCAGGTTTGGATAGTTTAGTGTTAGGCGAAGGGCAAATTCTGGCTCAAGTAAAAAATACTCATAAATTAGGCCAACAATACAAGGGAATTGGGTCAATTCTCAACCGATTATTTAAACAAGCGCTGACCGCTGGCAAGCGAGTCCGCACCGAAACCAGCATCGGGACGGGTGCTGTGTCTATCAGTTCGGCGGCGGTAGAATTAGCCCAAATGAAAGCAGACAACTTAGCCGCCTGTAAAGTGGCAATTTTGGGCGCGGGTAAAATGTCGCGCCTGCTAGTGCAACATTTGTTGGCGAAAGGCGCAACTCAGATTGCGATTGTGAATCGTTCGATGCAGCGAGCGCAAGAATTAGCAAATCAATTTCCAGAAGCACAAATACAACTGCAACCGCTATCAGAAATGATGCCAGTTGTTGCCGCAGCTAATATTGTTTTTACGAGTACTTCTTCAACGGAACCCCTGTTAAATCGCGCCAAATTGGAAGCGGTATTATCAGCCAGTTGCTCTTTGATGTTATTTGATATTTCCGTACCCCGCAACGTAGATGGGGATGTCAACGGATTGGCTAATGTCAAAGCATTTAATGTCGATGACTTAAAAGCTGTAGTAGCTCAAAATCAAGAAAGTCGGCGACAAATGGCGCAAGAAGCCGCAGTATTGTTAGAAGAAGAAGTCGAAGCTTTTGATAGCTGGTGGCGCAGTCTCGATACTGTCGAAACGATCAACTGCTTGCGAAATAAAATGGAAACTATCCGCGCCCAAGAGTTAGAAAAAGCTTTATCTCGTCTGGGTACGGAATTTTCCGAACGGCATCAAGGCGTAATTGAAAACCTGACGCGGGGTATTATCAATAAAATTCTCCACGACCCGATGGTACAATTACGCGCGCAGCAGGATATCGAAGCGCGACGCAAAGCGATGCAAACTTTGGAAATGCTGTTTAACCTCGAAGCAGAGTCTACCGGCGAGCAATTTGGTTAGCTGATTAATCGAGAATTGCAGATTGTAGAATGCAGATTTTAGATGTGAATTAAATCTGCAATCTGCATTCTAAAATTTGCAATTCCCTTTGACATATGACTCAAAGAAATCAGAGACATAAGCGTCCGCGTGGTTTAGTTGCTATTGTCATTTATAAAAGTTTGATAGCTGGACTGCTTGCGATCGCTTCGGTAGCGTTATTATTAGCCATTCAAAATTATCAAAGTATTGATGAATTTGCCAATCAATATGTATTAGAAGGAAAGCGAGAAATTATTAGATTTATATTAAGCAAATTTTTAAGTTTAAACCCAAAATCTCTACAGTTTAGTGGAATTTTTGCCGGAGTTTATGCGGTTGTAACGGCAATTGAAGCGGTTGGTTTGTGGTATGAGAAAAAATGGGCGAGCTTGTTAGTGATTGCGTTAGTTGGAATTAGTTTGCCTTTAGAAGTTTGGGAATTAATCAAAGGAATATCGCCGATAAAGTTAATTGTGTTTGTGGTGAATTTGGCGATTTTCTTGTATTTGCTGTTTGATTTCAAAAAAACCAAACAATAATATATATTTTAGTGTCTGGTTCACCGAGCGAGGAAATCGTGCAACGCTGCGTTGCATAATTTCCTCATCAGGTAATCTCCTTCTCTGAATTCCTTGATGAATTCCTTAGGAGGAGCAATCATAGAGTATCGTTCAAGTGTCAATCTTCTGGATAGTACAAAATGGTTCCATAGTCACCTATAGCAACGATCGCATCATCTTTATCCCAACTGTTGTTTTGAATTACAAAGTCAAATTTTTCTCGCAATTCTTGCCTTGAATAATTTTCTAAACTTTTAGCCCAAGGCATATTAAAGTTGAAAGGAAGTGGAATTGTTGATTCTGACTTCTTGGTGGTATTGACAAATTTGTAGTACTGCCCCATGATTTCTAATAGCTTACGTTCAAGGTCAATGGGAAAGCATCAGAGAGATTGGACGGCAGCAATGAGATATCCTACAATCCAACCCATGCACTCTCTTGTTATAGCGCATTTTTAAGAAACCCGGTTTTTTCAAAAAAACCGGGTTTCTGGGTCATATTTCACAATTTACCTGGACAAACGCGGTAATTTCCTTCTTTTTCAGAAGCAATCTGCAAATAATCTCGTACCCAGTTGCAGGCATAAGTCATTTCATCGAGTTGCAAAATCTGGTCTAGGTTCCATAGCAGCAATGCTTGATCGTCACTCGCAGATATCAGCATTTTTCCATTCTGAATAAATGCGGCGGTTCTGACAGCAGAATTATGGCGTTTTAGGGTTTTAACTAGCGAACCGTTGCTGTTCCAGATTTTGATTGTACCATCCATTGAGGTGGATACAATATACTGTCCATCAGCACTAAAATTGACATCTAATACAGCGGCTTGGTGTCCTTTAAGCGTGGCGATCGCATTCCCATCTGTTCGCCAAAGTTTAACCGTGTTGTCTTCCGAAGCAGAGGAGAACAGGTTTTCTTTGGGACTAAAGGCAATGCTATTAATAGGGGCTTGATTAGCGGCGATCTCTTTCAACAATTTGCCATTTGTATCCCAAATTTTGAGGTTGTTATCTAACCCTCCCGATACGATGAATTTGCTATCGGGGCTAAATGCGACTGCCTTGACCGATGCTTGATGACCAACCAAAACTCTGCTTGGGTTGCGATCTGGAATCAAACCTGTTTGTTCGCGCTGCCAGAGTTTAATTAGATTGTTGGATGATGCTGTTACAAACCACTTACCATCTGAACTGAAAGCAATACTACTAACGTAAGGTCGCTCTCCACTTCCAACTTTGGGATTCACCTCTAACGTTTGCAAGCGCGTACCATCAGATTTCCAGAAAATCGCCGTACCATCGCGGGAAGCCGTGGCAAAAAACCGCCCGTCGGGACTGAAAGTTACGTCGTAAATTGGTAGTTCGTGGGCAATAAAAGTTCGAGCAGGGCGATGGCTAAATTGTCCGGCTGCATTCCGTTGCCAAAGGTTGATTACTCTTTTAAGTCCGACAGAAATGATGCGATCTTGATTAGGACTGACTGCTACTTGCCGCACTCCACCAGCGTCGGCTATTAACGAGTTGATCAGCGGATTTTGCAGTTTCCAGACTCGGATTGTACCGTCTTCAGATGCAGAGGTAAGCAAGTTTCCTTGTGAGTTAAAAGCAATTGCCGTTATGTTGCCCTTATGTCCTAACAGGGTTGCTAATAATAGGCTTCCTTGACCCGTGCGATCGGGTTGATTTTCCGGTTTTTTCCCAGTCTTTGGAGAAAGACCTAACCCCCCAGCCCCCTTCCCTGCGAGGGAAGGGGGAGAATAATTTAGAGGCTCTTTTGCGATCGCAGTTTCTGCATCTGGTGAAAAGTCGGGTCTAGGTTTACTTCTTTTATCGGGTCTAAAAGGTGGGAGTGGAGGGAAATCTTCTAAATTGCCGCGATCGCCTCTCGGGAATCTGGGAGGAAAATCTTCTAAATTTCTGCGATCGCCTCTGGGAGGTCTGGGAGGAAAATCTTCTAAATTTCTGCGATCGCTTCTCGGACGTCGGACTGGAGGTAAGTTTCCTAAACCTTGTTCTTCAGGTGGAGGAGTTGTATCTGTATTGCCTTCCCAGACGCTTGCTAGAAGTCGAATTGTGGCATCCTGTCCGGCGGTGGCAAGTGACTGTCCATCTGGACTGAATGCGATCGCTGAGATTCTTGTATTCGGTAGAGTATAGGTTTGAAGTTTCCTACCGTCGAGTCGCCAGATCGCAACCGATTGCATATCAGTGTGAGCAATTTTTTTCCCATCTGGGCTGAAAACAAGTTTTTGAACAGCTCGCATCACAGGAGGAAAGATTCTAACTAATCTCCCATCTGTTCGCCATAGATGAATAGATTTACCAATCGCAGCTGTAGCAACAAACTGACTGTCAAGACTAAATGCAACTGTTAGCCCTTTTGCGGATAAGGTTGTTATTAAAGTGCCGTCACTGCGCCAAAGTTTTACCGTTTGTTCTTCACCAACCGAAGCAAATAACTGACCATTTGGACTGAACTTGGCTTCTACGACTTCGGTTTGATCTGAGTTCAGTATTTTCAGCAATTTGTTGCCATTAATATGCCATATTTGAATCGTGCGATCGGCAGAAGCAGATAAAATGCGTTGTCCATCTGGACTGAAACTGACTGCATTAGCTGGGGCTGTATGCGCTGGACTTTTACCATCGACTGACAGTTCTCTGACAAACTTGCCTTCTTGTTGCCAGAGTTTAATTCTGCCATCGATTCCGGCAGCAGCAATCAGTTTACCATCGGGAGCGATCGCCATATCTTTAATCGCCGTCCCTACAGACCAGCGATTTAATTCTTCAATGCCGTAGATCGTCCGTTGAAGTACGTCCTGCACCTGTTCTTGGAGTGCGGTGTCTACATGATTGAGGTTTTGAACTTGTTGTTTTGCCTTAATGGCATCAACGATCGCCTCCAGTTGGCGATGGGAATCAAAGTTTCCTTCGGATGAAGATACGAGTGCTTTGATGGCGCTAATTTTGGCCTGACGTTCGCTGATTCTGGCTTGGCGATACTGCCATAAGGTGGCAATTCCCAGACCTAATGTAACTACCAAAGCTGCGCCGATGGCGATGGAAAACCGCTTTTGCAATTGAGCGTTGTGTTTTTCCTGCACGAGTTGAGCTTCTACAGCTTTAATCCGGGCGGCTTCTAAGGATTGTTGCACGGCGATGCGATCGCTTTCTACAGAAGCAGCTAAAAACTGATAATCCAAATCGCTTAATCTTTTTCCCTGAGACCATTGTTGTGCATCCCGCAGCGCTTGTCCGCGCAACAGTCGCGACTCATCTTTTCGTTCGGATACAATCCAAGCATCAAGGGACTGGGAATAAGGACGCAACATTTTCAGTTGTTGCTCGACCCATTGCAGGTTAAAGATTTCGGCATAAATTTGGTTTTTTACCTGCAAATAGCCGTTTTCTTTTACAGCCAGTCCTGATAGTAACAGTTCTATCTGTTCGCGACTGTCATCGGCGGGAATCTGTTCTCCCTGTAAAATTTGTTGATAAATTCCTAGCAACCTGCCAGCACTATCTTGATTGTTGAGAATGCGGTTGCGAATCGTCCGCAAATGTTCTGGTTCGTCTTGGGCTTCCCATTCTTTCAGGATTCTTTTTCTGACAATGGTTTCCACCCAATAGGCTTCGTTGCCGGGAGGAATTCTCAGAGTGTCGCTGACTGTATCTTGGCTGGAATCTCTAGCTAGTTGACAAAGTTTTTGGGTTAAAAAAGGTTGTCCGTTCGTCCACTTGAGGATTGCTTGCAGCACCGCTTGCACGTCGCCAGTTTGCAGCTTGAATCCTGGTGCCAAAGTTTGAGCTTCGCTGAGGGTGAAGCCATTTAGCTCGATGGCAGTGCCGATGTTGAACGGAGTGCGTTTGCGATCGCGGATAAAATCAGACGGAGTTGCCACGCCAAACAAGGCAAAACTAATCCGCCGATATTCCGGAGCAACGGCTCGCTGATTGTAACAATATCTAATTAGTGCAAAAAAGTCATCGACGGCAAAAGGTAAGCTGAGAATGCTATCTATTTCATCGATAAAAATAACCAGTTTTTCTTGAGGAAACTTCGGTAAAAGCACATCGCTAATAAATCGACTCAGCCGTTGTAACAGAGAAATATCTTCTGCGTCATTCCACCAAGTTTTAAAGTTAAACTTTCCCAGCAGTCCAAAGCTTCGCAATAGGTCGAGGGCGATACCCTTATACCATTGCAGCGGCGTAATGTTTTCGCTGCCAATATTGGTGATATCCAGCACCGCACAGCGATAGCCTGCTGCCTCTAGACGATGGCGAGTGTGTACCAGTAATGAAGATTTGCCCATCTGTCGGGCATTGAGTACGTAGCAAAATTCTCCCCGTTTGAGGGCGGTATAAAGCTCTGTATCGGCTTGCCTAGCGATATAGCTTGGAGCGTCAGTTGTGAGGCTACCCCCAACTTGGTAAAGCATGATGCGGCTGTGATTGCGATCGCATTAGTATTTTACCTGCGATCGTCTGCATTGCTAAATATGTATGATATCACTTCCGTTTAAGTAGTCAGTTTATCTAATTGAGTTGCTCAATCCTGTTTGGTAACCCGCTATCGGTTGTGCGAGCGCGGGTTTTGTGTTTTGGCGGATAGGCGATCGTCCTGCTTGGCAGATTGTTAGGTTTTCAGGACTTACCCAAAGAAACTGGGTTTCTATGAAAAATCGTCGCTTTGGAACCATAGATATCCCTCCCTTCCGCACTCGCGTTCGCACCAAGAAACAAAGGTGATAGGTCGCCCAAGCTTAAGTCCTGGTTTTTTTACCAAGCGATCGCGCTTTTCCAGCGAGCAGATCCAATCATTCGTAGGTTGGGTTGAGGGACGAAACCCAACCTACAACTAATTAACTACAACTAATTAACCAGTTTTTCCGGCTAGCTTAGCCATTTATTTATAAGATATTACTGGAATTCATACTATCTTTTAAAATGGCTGACGCAGTTTCTCTTAAACCAGAGCAGATATGAGATTTATGAGTTTGAGCATATGAGATTTATGAGATTTTAGGGTTTCTCAATGCCGGGTTGTATTAGCCAAACTGAGAAAATAAATAAGTTAACGGCTCAAACAACAGCAACAGAGGCTCCCATGACTAACACAACAGCTATTCAAAACTTGGTCAATGACTTGGTTAAGGTCAACGGTATATTTGGTTTATATAGTTACGCTATTGCTGTCGCTCCTGAAACCGTTTTAAACAATTTAACTAGCAATAATTATGACGAATTACTTGAATATCTTGAACAAGTAGGCGTTAGCAGCACAACTATCTCAAATTTTGAAAATATTTTTTCACAATCAAACGTTACTTCTGTTTTAACCAGTCTGCTCTCAACCTATAATGGAAGTTTTTCCTACAATATTAATCAAGGTAATAGCAACCTTACTGGCAGCACTGGCAATGATTTGATCGTTAATATAGATGATATTACTGGCAGCTTAACTGGCAATGCTGGCAACGATCTTTTATTAAATGCTAGTTCGGCAAGCAGCACTCTTAAAGGCGGTGATGGCGACGATGTTTTAGCCAACCTCAGCACCGCAAGCAGCACCCTAGAAGGAGGGAGTGGAAATGATGTTCTGGTTAGCATCAGCACCGCAACCAGCACCCTCAATGGCGACGCTGGCAACGATGTTCTGATCAACTTAGGCTACAACGCTCAGATGTCTGGCGGCGACGGTAAGGATGTCCTCGTCGGTTGGGATGGCAATGATACTCTCATCGGCGGCAATGGTGCCGATAATTTAAGCGGAGGCGCTGGTGCTGACAAGCTCACAGGAGGCAGTGGCAACGACACTGTGACAGGAGGGGGAGGAGCCGATACTTTTCAATTTTCGGCTGAATACGGTTCGTATATTACAACATGGAAGACAATTGGCTGGTTTAAAATGCCTGTCATCAATATGGGGTGGCAAAACACATCAGGAATCGATGTGATTAAAGATTTCAACGCCTCACAAAAAGATATCATCCAGATCGATACTAATTCTTCGTCTTCGGCTGATACTCTTCGCGCTAGTCTGAGTTTTAATTCCTCTACAAGTCAACTTTCTTTTGCTGGCAACGTTGTAGCGACGCTCGAAGGCGTTACCAGCTTCAACACTAGCAACGTTCAGTTTATCTGAGCGGCTGGCTGAATCTTACCTCGAAACTCCCTAGCGGAAAACCGTTAGGGAGTTTTGTGTTTTGGGGAATTGGCGATCGTCTTGCTTGGCAGATTGTTACGTTTTTTTACCAGGCGATCGCTTGTTCAACCCTGGGGAGCGAAGGATGCGGTAGCATACTGCTTTGCGATCGCGAAGCGGTAGATTATGTTACAAACATTGTGGGAGTGCGAAACCGAACCACTGTCGATCGCCAACACGGATATGCAAAGCTTGGAGAATGTCCTAGCCTTCATTGAGGAAGCCGTATATAAGCATAGCGGCGAACCGCTCACCGATTTGCAAAAATTGATTCTGCGCGCAGCTTGGGAAGGCAATCAAAAAACCTACAGCCAGATCGCGGCTGAGTATAACTATTCTGACAAATATCTCCAGCAGGTCGTTGGCCCTAAACTTTGGCAATTGATATCGAACGCTTTAGGGCAAAAAGTTACCAAATCAAATCTCAAAGTTATCCTTACCCAACAGTTAAATGCCCAAGAGGATAGCAGCAAATCTCCAGCAACAAGAGAGGTTTCTTCGGCTAAAACTGCGATCGAACTAGAGTATCCAACCGACAGCGTACCGTTAGGTTCGCCTTTCTACGTTATCCGCACTCCTCACGAACCAAACTGTTATGCAAACGCACTCAAACCAGGCGATATCCGGATTAAAGCCCCTCGACAAATGGGAAATAATTCATTAATGAAGCGGATTTTAGCCCAGGCAAAAGAGAATGAAATTCAAACTGTAACGCTGAACTTTCAACAAGCTGAAAAATCGACACTTAATAATCTAAACAGTCTCTTACGGTGGGTTTGTGCCAATATATCGCGGCAACTCAATATGAGTCCTAAGCTAGATGACTATTGGGATGAAGATATCGGCAGCAAAATGAGTTGTACCCTCTACATGGAAGGTTATTTACTCGAAGCCACAGAAACACCTCTTGTACTAGCTTTAGAGGAAGTGAGCGAACTGTTTGACTATCCCAGCGTCGCTCAAGAATTTCTCACCATGCTACGCACTTGGCACGAGTACACAAAAGCTGAGCCAAGCTGGGGCAAACTGCGTCTAGTCATGGTACAATATACTGAAAATTACGTTGCTTTACCGATTAATCAATCTCCATTTAATGTAGGGCTAGAAATTAATTTAGCGCCCTTTACCCCACAACAAGTTCAGGATCTAATAGAAGTGCATGGTTTGCATCTGTCCACCGAACAACTAAACGATTTAATGCAATTGCTTGGCGGACATCCCTACCTGGTTCGCCTTTTGCTCTATCATTGGGCGCAACAACCAGATAGTTTGGAACAATTGCTAGAAACTGCCCATACTGATGCGGGGATTTATCGCGATCATCTCCACCGCTATCTTTGGACATTGCAACAGTACCCCAAACTAAGTGCTGCTTTTGAGCAAGTGTTGAATTCCACCACTCCCGTTGCCATCGATCAAGTGCAAGCTTTTAAGCTTAACAGCATGGGTTTAGTCAGTTTGGGCGGCAATTGCGTCAGCTTGACTTGTAATCTGTATCGACAGTATTTTGGCGATCAAATCCTGTGTAGCTAAAAATAGCCCTCTAGGTAGATAAATTATGGTTGTTAAACGTATTTTTCGACTGGTGGTGCTGCTTTTGGGACTGTGGTTGGGGTTTGACTTTGTTTCCTACCTGGTGACGGAAATTCTGTGGTTTCAAGAAGTCGGAGATTTGCCAGTATTCCTCACCCGGATAAAAACCCAACTGGGGTTGTGGGCGATCGCATTCGGCATCACAGCAGCGTTTCTCCTGTGTAACCTCGATCTGGCGCACCGACTCAAGTATCCCACGGATTTGGGCAGAGTAGCAGAGGAGCAGAGGGGCTCTTGGGCAGGTGGGCAGAGGAGGGAAAATTATTTACTGAAGGAATCTGGACTTAGACTGCGTTGGTTGCTGCCCATCGTGCTGGGACTGATGTTGCTGGTAGCATTAATGCTGCTGCACTACGGTCAGGTTGTCTTCAGCTTTTGGCATCCGGATCTGAAGAAACCTTTGATATCGCCGCCATTACCGCCACGCTTCGATCCTACTTCGATTGGGCAATTGTTCGTACCAGAATTGCAAATTTGGCAATTGGGTTTAGTGGTGGGAGTGGCGATCGCTATCCTTTGGTTAGGCCAATTTTGCCTCAAAGCGATCGCAATAGCGCTCAGTTTAAGTTTTGGTGCGATCGTTTCGGCACACTGGGATAAGATTTTGCCATATTTCCATCCCACCGCGTTTAACCGCACCGAACCACTATTTAACCGGGATATCAGCTTTTATGTCTTCAACTTGCCGATTTTGCAACTGTTGGAATTCTGGCTGTTGGGATTATTTTTATATGGGTTAATTGCAGTTGCCCTGATTTATCTGCTGTCGGGAGATAGTTTGAGTCAGGGCAGTTTTCCTGGCTTTTCTTTAGTGCAGCAACGCCACTTGAATGGATTGGGCGGTGGCTTTATGCTGAGCGTAGCTTTCAGTTATTGGCTGCAACGCTATGAACTGCTGTATTCGACTCGCGGGGTTACCTACGGCGCTTCTTATACCGACGTGACGGCACAGTTGCCAACTTACACGACACTGTCTTTGGTGTCGCTGGCGATCGCTGCTTTCCTGTTGTGGAAAACTGTGTTTTGGTTGCCAACCAAGAAGGCAGAAAGTATTAAAATTGCTCCGATTTTTTTGACTACATTTTTTTTCCTTTTAACTGGTTCCTATTTAATTCCCGCCCTAGTACAGCGCCTAGTTGTTCAACCCAACGAACTAGCACGGGAACGCCCTTACATTGAGCGCAGCATTGCCCTCACCCGTCAGGCATTTGGTTTGGAAGATATTGACGTTGAAACCTTCGAGCCTGACGATCAACTTAATTACGATGCTATCACAGCAAATTCGCTCACCATCGGCAATATTCGCCTTTGGGATACTCGTCCGCTTCTACAAACTAATCGCCAGTTACAGCAAATTCGCCTTTACTACGAGTTTCCTAACGCCGATATTGACCGCTACACGCTGAAATTAGAACAGGCAACGGAAAAGCGACAGGTAATTTTAGCAGCACGGGAATTAGATTACACTGCCGTACCCTCCCAAGCTCAAACCTGGGTCAACGAACACTTAGTTTATACCCACGGTTACGGCTTTACTATGAGTCCTGTTAATACTGTCGCACCTGGGGGTTTACCAGATTACTTTGTTAAGAATATTAGCGGCCCTACTGCTACGGGTAACGGTGGTGCTTTGCAGACTTCTAGCGCCAGCATTCGTGCCAGCATTCCTATTAGTCGTCCTCGCATTTATTACGGGGAAATTACCAATACCTACGTTATGGCTCCCACTAAAGTGCAAGAATTCGATTATCCCAGTGGCGAGGATAACGTTTACAACACCTACGATGGTTTAGGCGGAATTAAAATTAGCAATTGGTGGCAGCGGTTGCTATTTGCCCAGTATTTGAAAGATTGGCAAATGGTTTTGACGCGCAACTTTACCCCCGAAACCAAGTTACTATTTCGCCGCAATATTAACGAACGAGTGCGAGCGATCGCTCCCTTTTTACGCTACGATAACGACCCCTACCTTGTAGTCGCTGATGCCGAGGGAATCGCAACCAGAAGAGACAGAATAACTACCGATGACCAATTACCAATTACCAATTACCTATACTGGGTGATCGATGCTTATACCACGAGCGATCGCTACCCTTATTCCGACCCAGGTAACTATGAATTTAACTACATCCGCAACTCGGTCAAAGTCGTAATTGATGCCTATAATGGCTCGATTTTCTTCTTCGTCGCCGATCCCAACGACCCACTGATTAAAACCTGGCAAACTATCTTTCCGGAATTGTTCCAACCCTTGAGCAAAATGCCGGTCACGCTTCGCAGTCATATCCGGTATGCAGAAGATTTTTACAGTACCCAATCCGAGCGCTTTTTAACTTACCACATGACCGACCCGCAGGTCTTTTATAACCGGGAAGATCAGTGGCGAATTCCTCAAGAAGTTTATGGCAGCGAACAGCAGCCAGTGCAACCATATTATCTGATTATGAAACTGCCGACGGCGGCGTCAGAAGAGTTTATTTTGCTGCTTCCTTTTACTCCCACCCAGCGCAATAATTTAATTGGTTGGTTGGCGGCGCGGTCGGATGGCGAGAACTACGGCAAGCTTTTACTCTACCAATTTCCTAAGCAAGAACTGGTTTTTGGCCCCGAACAAATTGAAGCCAGAATTAACCAAGATCCGGTTATTTCTCAGCAAATTTCTTTATGGAATAGACGCGGATCGCGCGCAATTCAGGGCAATCTTTTGGTGATTCCGATCGAGCGATCGCTCCTCTACGTCGAACCATTATATCTAGAAGCAGAACAAAATAGCCTGCCTACATTAGTCAGAGTTATTGTTGCCTACGAAAATAGAATTGTCATGGCAGAAACTTTAGAACAAGCACTTCAAGTAATTTTCCAGCCTCAAAAACCACCAGCACCTGCTATTATTCGCTCGGTAGAAGAAGCTAGTTCCTAATTTAAGATTGATCGGATGAAACCTGAATCATGCTAATAGATAAATGCCTTGCTTGCAGCACAATGTCTGGAAAATTGCAAGCTTCTGGAGGAGTAATATCATGTCCGGTTCTTCACCCATAGTTAGGAATGACAAGGGAGAACGGTGACACGGTGACGGGTCGATATTTTTATTAAGGGTAATTAGGCGGACATCATATAATTTATCAAGACAATTATTGGGTTTTAGAACATTCTCTCAGAAGAGTGTTAGTGCGAGGCTACCTAATTATCAAGCTGAAGCGGCATTGCGAACACTTAGCCTAACTTACACCAGAAGAATCCCGCGCATTAGGCGGTATAATCCAAAGCACCTGTTTAGCACTCTCAAAGGTAATTAAACCAGATAAGATTCACGTTTGTTCCTGGGGCGAAGAAGTCAAGCACATTCACTTTCACGCCATCCCTCGCACCAGGGATATGCCTATACTCACATCTTGCACCAATAGACTGGGCGGGCGGGACGCCCACCCCACAAGAGGCTGGTTTTTCTTGTGGGATGGGCATCCTGCCCGTCTCGCCCATGCCAGGCGCAAGATGTGAGTATAGGAAATCTCAAACTGCTGATTTACCTGCGAATGATAAAAATATTGAATCAACTAGGTTTAAATAAATGGGTAGCTGATGAAGAAGCAGCAACAATTGCTGCCAAAGTACGCCAAGAAATTGCACCGTATTTTACGAAGGAATCTTAATCTGGATTTACGCAGCGATACCAGTGGAGATGGTGCCGTACACCGCTGAAACGCACCCTACATGTAACTTTATTTGTTCTGCATAAATTCAATAATATCCTTTACATACTCCATTGTTTCTTCTGCCTCATGAAGTACAATATATTCAGCAGGATTGGAGCCGAAGCTGTTGTGATATCCACAAGTTAAATTGATGGCATTTTTACATCTTCCATTAGATTTTATCGCAAATACATCTGTTCCGCGTCCAACGACTTCTTGTCTTGGCTTACCCTTTTTAATCGATAAATCGACTAGAGATTTAGCCAAAAATTCCTGACAAATTTGGGTTTCAAAAATTTCGGTAACAATTTCTTGATGTGGTTGATTTCCTCGATCGATTTGAACGAGTAATTCAAAATCGATTAGTTCTGGGAAATCCACTTGCTTAGCTGAAACCAATCCAATTTCTTCATCTGTGGTCAAAAGAATACCCAATGGCGAGTCAGTTGTTACTGCTAACCATAATGCGTTCGCTACCCCTACTCTATCATCCCCGCCGACTTGCGCTAAACAACTTTCATCCTGAATTACAGCAACTAAATTGTCGAAATGCATCAGGTTTTTAATCGCGGGATTTACTATATAATCCGGTGTTGTTCCCTTGGGAGGTATTCCCTGCAATTTCTGATGATCTCGGCAGACATCGGTATGACTAACTAGGCATACTTTTGGATTTCCTCGAATGGCTAAAAGATTATGGATACTGGAAAATTCTCCAGATCTTTGGGAGAGATATCGATCCTCTTGGATCGAGAAATTACGCGACGCCAGAACTTCTTTTATATAAGAACGAAGTTCTAATTCGCTCAGTTTACAACAGGTGACAATCAATTCGGCAAATTGAGTCAAAATATTACTGTCCTAAATAAGCTTCCAGAACTTTCGGGTTAGTTTGAATTTCGGCGGGACTGCCGGAGGCGAGATTTTTTCCTTCGGCGAGAACCCAAACGCGATCGCATAATGACATAATCACATCCATGTTATGTTCGATAATCAGAAAGGTCATGCCTTCGCGATTCCAATTTACGATGCGATCGCATATTTGTTTAATCAGCGTCGGATTGACTCCCGCCGCCGGTTCATCCAATAATATTAACTGCGGATGAGTCATCAAAGCGCGTCCCATTTCTAATAGCTTCCGCTGTCCTCCCGACAAAGACCCCGCATAATCATTCGCCTTTTGCGCCAGTCCAACTGATTCTAGAATCGCCATTGCTTCTGACCGCAACTGTCTTTCTTCAGTTTTGATTTGCGGTGTTTTAAACCAGACATTCCAGAAATTTTCACCCGTTTGTTTTTGGGCGGCTAATAGCATATTTTCCATCACCGAAAGTCGGGAAAGCACCCGCGCCACTTGAAACGTGCGAACCATTCCCATTTGGGCAATTTGATGGGGTTGTAATTGTTGAATCGGTTCGCCATCAAAAATCACGCGCCCCCGATCTGGGCGAATAAAATTAGACAGTAAATTAAATAGGGTAGTTTTACCAGCACCGTTAGGGCCAATTAATCCAGTAATACTACCTTTTGCTACTTGAATTTCCGCTCCATCTACTGCTTTAATTCCACCAAAACTTTTATACAAACCGCTAGCTGCGAGTAAAGGAACATCTAGGCGTCGTGGTTGAGTTTTGCCGTCTTCTAAGAGATTGGTATCTCTTGGGGACACTGTTAAAGGAATCCCTGGCGGCGATACCGATTCCCCTGTTGGTATATCTTCAATTTCTGCCAGAATATCTTCCACATCTGAAGACACGGTAAAAGGAATCTCCCCTGGCGAGTGCGAGGCGGGTATATCTTCAATTTCTGCCAGAATATCTTCCACATCCGCCTGGGACACGGTAAGCGGAATATCCTCGGACTGCTTTTGTGGCTCTGGTGACAAATCTTCTATATCGTTGAGGATATCGTCGATATTTTGGGGCGTATTGAAAGGAATATCATTATTTGGATCGGGCTGCTTATTTGCCAAGGGTCAATTCCTCCTTTTTGCCCAAGATACCTTGGGGACGCCAGCGCATCAGTAGGATTAAAATCAAGCCAATTACCATAATCCGAAAAGCGCCTAACCGCGAAGCATCTAAAGGTATGATTTGAGGTAAAACAAAGCGAGTCACCGCATCGTAAGCCCAATAGATGATCGTACCCAGGATCGTACCTATATTGTTACCTGCGCCGCCCAAAACGACTATAGTCCAGGCGTCGAAAGTCACAAGCGGCTCAAAATTATTCGGATAAACCGTGGTTAACTGCCAAGCGTAGAACGCACCAGCCAAACCAGCGATCGCTCCCCCTAACATTAAAGCTTGCAACTTGTACCAAAACACATTTTTACCCAAAGCTTTGGGAATTTCCTCATCTTCGCGGATGGCTTTGAGGATTCTACCCCAAGGCGATCGCACGAACCGTTCTAACAGCCAGAACACTAGAAACAACACCAACAAAGCCAGTACCATTAACGCAGGTTTGGAGCCTCCTAGGGGCAACGGGAAGCTTTGCACGCCAAACACTCCAGACTTCCATTCCTTACCGATGGGCAAATCCTGATTGTTGACTACTAGGCGAATCACTTCCGAGACGCCAATCGTGACAATTGCCAGGTAATCTTCCCGCAGTCGCAGCGTCGATATTCCCATCAACAATCCCAGCAACGCTGCTAAAGCCATACCCACCAAAGTCGCCAAGATCAGGGGAACGCCCTGCAAACTTAACAGTACCGTAGTATAAGCGCCAACCGTCATAAAGGCGACATGTCCGAAGTTAATCAGACCCGTAAAGCCCCACTGTAAGTTTAGTCCCAAACAGAAAAGGGCAAATATCGCCGTAGAAATCGCCAAAAAGACCAGATAGCCAACCATACAGAGTTTCGGGGATAAAATGGCAGAACTTGCGATCGCATTACAGCGGATTGCACTATGAGTGAAGTACAGCCAGTAGGCTTTGTTTGTATAGCGGCAGCATTAATGCTGCCGCTATACAAACAAATGTGTACCATCAAAGGCTGCAATCCGCATTAACTGCCCCAAACAGTTTAGAGGGCAAGTAGGATGGTAGCCAAAGCTACGCTAAAGCATTTTACTGTAGCGGAGCGATTCTCCAAAGGAGACGCTGCGCGAACGCGCAGTATCGACAACAACTATCGATTTTTGGTTATGGACTTTACCAGACGCAGATTACGCCGATTAAACGACCAAATCTTTGAATATATAGAAGAATCCTGCCCAGAGGAAGACGTAGAAAAAGCCTGGAAGGTGATGCAAAGTCTATACTACGACCTTTACATGCTCAGAGCGATCCGCGAAGCCAAGGAAGCCGTGCAGCCAGGTGATACCATGCTATACGAAGAAGCCTTGCGGGTATACCGTTCCCTGTAAATTCCTTTAACCTTATAACTCTCAAGTATTAGGCAGTTCGGTCATCTGCCGAATTGCTATTTTATGTTCTCATCGGAATGCCAGGAATACACCTAAATAATCCGGGACTCTGGTAGCCCCGTCTTTTTAAAGCGGGGCGGAAAGAGGACACGAGCGAATTTATTCGCCATCTTTGATTGACTTGTGCTGCGATCATCTGATAATCTCTTGTCAGAAACGCCAGAGAAA